>RFPC01000282.1 GCA_009926305.1 bacterium | reverse complement strand
ATTCAACGATAGCGCGGTTATCAGTGCCTGGGAAAAACTAGTCGGAGAGATTATAGCTCGAAAATGGGAAGTATTCCCTGCCTCTGATAGCGACAAAGACGAGGAAGTAGCAGAATTTGTCCGCCAAGCACTCTATCACATGGGTAGTAACAGTGCTCAGAGTCGTGGTCGTGACATGCTTGTCACAGCGAATTCAGGATTCGATGCATTTATCCGTGGCATGTGTGAATCACTGATCTTGGGTATCAGCATTGGCGAGATTTGTTGGGTAAGACAGGGTTCTTATGTAGTTCCGTCAGAGATAAAAATAAGAGACCCGAGACGATTCCAATTTGTACTAAATGAAGACGGATCTGTAAGCCCTAGGATTATCACTGTTCAGTCTCCGGTAGAAGGGTTACCTATACCTATGCGTTCCATGGTAATTCATCGCCACTGGGCGTACAGCAGTGGGATGGATGCCTACGGGTCTGGCTTAGGAAGACAGATTTACTCTTTAGTAGAGTTTCGCCGCACTCTGATGTCTTTCTGGCTTCAGTATGCCGATAAGCACACTACTCCTACGGCGGTGGGAAAATTCACACTAGGAACGCCGGAAGAAGAAGTTAAATCTCTATTTACCGCTCTACAGAGGCTGGGGCAAGAGACGGCTATAACTATCCCAGACGAAATGTCTATAGATTATCTGAAATCCGAAGGTAGACCGGAGATATATGAGGGTTTGATTTCGTATATAGACCAGCAGATTAGTTTTCTCATAAACGGGGAGAATACAGTCGGTCAGGATACTGGCAGCACCGGTTCATACGCTCGCGACTCCGTGGCCGATTCTGTTCGGATGAGAAAAGCAAAGAGCTTCTCTGAAGAACTTGACGAGACATTGAATGCCACGTTGATACGTTGGCTCACGGAGCTGAATTATCCGGGAGCATCGGTACCGAGGATTCGTAGAAACTTCGACGATCTCGAGCAGAGAGAGGATCCCGTTAAGACTGTACAGATGTTAACTCAGCTTCAAG
>RFPC01000281.1 GCA_009926305.1 bacterium | reverse complement strand
ACACCACCTACGGCTCTGCCCTAGTGGAAGAGAAGGCATACCAGGATTACAGAGAGCCACTCAACCCGCAAAACCTTTTATCAACGAAACTCATATCGATAGATACAATAAGAATAGCTGACTTCAAGAAAAGAAATCCTCATATCAGGATTGACGACGAAAGACTTGGGGCAAGAGAAGAGGACTTGAGCCCCAAAGAAACTGAAGCAATATGCACTACGCAACTAGCCGAAGCTGCCAAGGCTGTCAAGGGAAGCATCGGAAATGCCCATTCAATGTTCAGGGCGCTGGAAGAGTGCGCGGAACAGGAGAAAAACTATCTTATTCTTGAAGATGACGTCAGCCTGCATCCTAATGCCATAGATTTTCTCTTGGAAAACTGGGAAAAGGTAAGCGCAGTCGACTTCATGGCTCTTGGGGCAAATACAGATGCACCCATAACATTTGAGCCTATTTTCGGAATGAAGTTTAGTGGTAAGTTCCTACAAACAGCAGACCACCATCCAAGCTACAGAAGGATAGAAGCCATATTTCGCGCTTACTCACACGCGGAAGTATCTATCTACAAGCTACAGAAGATGTTTGGGACCTGCGCATTTATGGTTTCACCAACTGGTGCGCGAAAACTGCTCAGCAAGGCGTTTCCTCTAGACCTAACACCAATAGACATACCGCTACTTCCCCGTCGGCTACTCGGCATCTCTTTTGACAGAAGAATCAATGCCATACTTGAGTCAATAGATGCAAGAATCTGCATCCCATTTTTAGCAATTACCCCAAACAACAATAAAAGCCAACGATAGAAACAAATTTAGGACTATCTGAATTATGGGATTGCAGCTTATATCTATCTCACCTTGAAATGCCCTTCCTGTATTACCTGTAAAAAAAATACTGCAGGTCTCTATAAGCCCTATTGGTCTTTTGCACCTCCACCAGCATTGCCGCCTCCACATCAGGCAACCGAATGGTGATGGTCTTCATTTGACTGCCTCCACTTGCTCTAATCGCTCCAGCTTC
>RFPC01000280.1 GCA_009926305.1 bacterium | reverse complement strand
AAAGCCTTTATCTTCATCTGACCGCCGCATCTATGGCACTCAAGGGGGTCTATTTCGAATACCCGCTTCATGCAGGCGGCCCAATAGGTAGAGGGGCGCTCTGGCGGATCGATTTCCGGGAGCAGTCCTGGGAAATCTAGCTGAACACGTTTAGCTCCGCGAGTCCGTGCTGAGTACACACCGACATACCTGGTGGTCTAGCCTCGAACTGCTCGAATCGAAAGCGCGAGCCGATGATCGGTAATCGTCTAAGGACATGTTGAATACGATGATGATGCATCGCACCCCATGTGCCGTATCGAGCGAACTCTTTGCGTGTATCCTGCAGTGCCTGAACAACATGTCGAGCAATAGCCTGCCTATCTTCTTCTGATTGAACTCTTTGTCTTAATCTTAGCTGAATTGCTTCTTCATTTCCTCACTCTCAGATATTGGAGCACTCCAAATCAAAAAAGGCTAATTAGAAAAGGATAGTTCCAGACTACAGGCGAGCAAAAACTGGCTTTAAATTCTTGTCAAGCGGAGTGCCTCCTTTGACGAGTCCCCACTGTAGTGCATCTGACATCTTTGGCTGATCCAAATCAGGACAGACTATGCGTAAGATTCTCTCTGTAGTTTTTGGCATCACAGGAGATAGCAGTACGCTGGCAATTCGTACCGACTCAAGGGCAGAGTAGAGGACTTCACCAGCTTCTCTAGTTTTCCCTTCTTTCACAAGAGACCAAGGGGCATGGTCTCCAAAGTACTTATTGGTGAGGTTGAGAAGTTCAACGACAGCTCCCACAGCTCCTTCAACGTCGAGACGATTAATTCTTTCGTAGACATCAATCCCGACTCGAATAGCCGATTTCGCCAAGACTTTTGTGCTCTCCATGGTACTTGTTGGAGGTGGCGTTGTCCCGTCAAATGTCTGTGCACTAAGCTTAACCGCTCTGCTGATAAGATTACCAAAGTTGTTGGCGAGCTCCTCATTAACTTTCGATTTCGCCTTCTCGATATCAAACGCAAGATCGTTTCCAA
>RFPC01000279.1 GCA_009926305.1 bacterium | reverse complement strand
GTGGGCCTCGCATTGGACGCACAACGAATTCAATTTCAAGTCCGATGTTCAAGACTATCACACCTCTCTCTCTGAGGAGGAGCGCGGTGTTATCAAGCGTGCGATCTTGCTCATCTCTCAGGTTGAGGTAGCAGTCAAATCGTACTGGTCTAACATAGGAAAGCATCTTCCTAAGCCAGAGATCGCCGATATGGGTGCTGTCTTTGGCGGAGTGGAAGTCATACACTCGCGTGCTTATTCGGAGATCCTCAGCAAGCTTGGTCTGGAGGATGAGTTTATCACACTGCTTGACAACAAGCCTGTAATGAATCGTGTCACATACCTCAACAAGTATGTAGATCGTGTTTACAAGGACGATAAGAAGCAGTTCCTGTACAGCCTCATCCTGTTTACCCTGTTTACTGAGAATGTATCTCTCTTCAGCCAGTTCTACACAATCCTCGGATTCAACAGGTTCAACGCTGTCCTCAAAGACACGGCGAACGTTGTTCAATACACGAGCAAGGAGGAGAACCTGCATGCTGAAGGAGGTATGGCGCTTATCAATCAGATCCGTCGGGAGCATCCAGAGCTCTTTGACGAGGAGCTTGAGAAGCGTATCATCGAAGAAGCACACGTAGCACTAGCTGCTGAAAGTGGTTTGATTGATTGGATATTGCAAGGCTTTGAGAATCAGTTCCTTAGCTACGATATCTTAAACAACTACTTGAAGAGCAGAGTCAATGAGAGCCTGAGTCGCATCGGCTTCGATTTCAAATTCCCTGTTGTAAAATCTGTGGTGGACGTTACAGAATGGATGGATGAAGAAGTCTTTGCCTCAGCTCTCTCTGACTTCTTTCACAAAAAACCTATCGACTACGCCAAGAGCACTAAGAGTTTCACCGCAGAAGAACTATTCTAATGAAAGATTTTTACTGGGTCACAGAAGAGACCCGACAATTTATGGAGAAGGGGTACCTCGAACCTGGACAAACTGTCGAAGAGAGGGTGAGGGAGATTGCTGATCACGCACAGTCTATC
>RFPC01000278.1 GCA_009926305.1 bacterium | reverse complement strand
ACGCACATGATAGCTCGATATGCTTGTCCTCAGATTGAAAGTATCTTCAGCCCGATCCATCGTTTGAGAGTCTTTGTCGAAATCGAGAGACTATTTTGTTCGAGTCAAGGATGTCCAGACTCCATACTTGAAGATTTCTCGAAGGTAGACCTCGATCTTCTCCTTAAAGATTTAGCGGTCAAAGAGAAAGAAACCCGACATGAGACGGTCGCTTTCATACAGGCTCTAGGGCTTCAGATGAGTAAGGAGTCCTTGCCTTATCTTCATAAGGGGGCTACCTCGTCTGACATCCTTGACACTTGTCTTGCAAAGCAGATGGCGGACGCTTCTGATGTTGTCATTCAAAAGATTGAGTCTCTACTTGAAACGCTCAAGAAGAAGGCGATTGAGCATAAGGACACTCACATCTTAGGACGCTCTCATGGGATGTCTGGTGAAATCACGAGCTTTGGGATCATCTTGCTTGGGTTTTATTCCGAGTGGACTCGAAACTTAGAACGCATGAAGAGAGCACAAGAAGAAATCTCTGTCGGAAAGTTTTCTGGTGCGATGGGGAACTATGTCCATATAGACCCCGAAATTGAGAAAACAATATGCAAGTCTTTAGGGCTTGGTTTTGAGCCTGTTTCGACTCAAGTAGTACCTAGAGATAGACACGCATACTTTATGAGCGTGTTGGGCATTTTAGGGGCTTCTATGGAACGCTTGTCCATAGAGGTGAGGAACTTGTCTCAATCACTCATACAAGAAGTGGCTGAAGGGTTCGGTAAAGATCAAACAGGATCATCAGCGATGCCCCATAAGAGAAATCCAATCCTGTCCGAGAATCTAACTGGACTAGCTCGCATGATTAGAGCGTATGTGTCACCTAGCCTTGAGAATGTGTCTCTTTGGTATGAGCGAGACATGAGTCATTCATCCGTTGAGCGTATTGCCATAGAGGACTCCCTACATCTTGTTTGTTTCGGACTAAGCAGACTTAATGGAGTCATCAAGGATCTTTATGTAGACACGGATAGGATGGCTCATAACATAGACCAAGTTAAAGG
>RFPC01000277.1 GCA_009926305.1 bacterium | reverse complement strand
TTGGGGAATTAGTAAATATCTACCATCTGCACTGTCATATACATGCTCAGATATCTGTCCAACGACTTGTCCTGGAAGGTCACTATTTACTCCTGTTACCATTAATCCAGGAATCACCGTACCTGCCATAAGCTCATACCGAGAAGCAGCGCTTCTTACCCTTCCAGAGAGGTGCGTTTTTTCATCCCGAGCCTCACTAAGAAACCCCCGCTTTTCATCTTGTCTATTATCATCATCTCTTGGGTTAAAAGCTCCGGTATTAGACAACCCACTTACGTCTTTCCCTGCTCCACTGGCTTGAGCGCCGTATGAGCTCCCCTGCTGAGTGCCTCTAAAAGCCCTTACTTGTTGATAGGCCCCTTTAAATTCTAAGTCTGACTCGCGTGCATTAATCGCTTGTTTTAGCCGAGTCACTTCGTACTCAAGCAGTATTTTTTCTTCCTGAGATGGAGTAGCACTCTTTACTGTTTTCTCCCCAACAGAAGCTCTTTGAGTAAACTGCTTTCGTCTTTCCTCTTCTCGCCTTTTTCGCTCCATCTCGTCATAGTCATTTGGAAGCGATTGTACGACTTCACTCGGATGAGGACTCCATGTCGTTTCCGCCTTAGGGAGCTCGCTTGGTGGACTGGGCGTAAAAGCACTAATAATTACTACTCCAATAACTCCACCTACAATACAGGCCGCTACTACAATAGCTCGCTTATTAAGCCCAAGGGGCTGCCGTGGAATTTTTGCTCTCGTTGCAAGCCGCTCTGGTTGACCCGGCGGGTCATAGTGCATATCCGTTTTATCTTCCACTAAAATAACCTCTCAAACAGTGACGGCTCATATCCCTTGCTATAAATGGACACAATGCCTTCTTTGCCAACTCTCATCTGAGCTCGTTGAAATAACCGGTCTACGATGTAATACACTCCCTTCACTCGGTAATTCACAAGCATTGGCTCTCCATGCTCATCGATGAGAAATAACACTGGAGCCTCTGCAACACTCATCTCATTTGGCATCTGAAAATATGTCTTCTTCCCATCATCAAACACCCGTACTGGC
>RFPC01000276.1 GCA_009926305.1 bacterium | reverse complement strand
AGTCATAAAGCTGCCTATCGCATCACGCTAGAGCTCAGGGAGAAAGCGGGGAATGTGAAGAATTGTTACAACGCTTGACGCTGGTTCTTGGAGGCGGCATAGTAAGGGGCATGCGGGCGAGAGCTTGCATGCCCTTCCTTTTTAAGCAAATGACCGTAGCTTCTCCTTCTTTTTATCGCTGGGGCTCAAATAAAGAGCTTTCAGCTTTCACGGCTGATAATCGTTTAGTAATGAGCTTTGGCTCTCCCATTGCCAATGTGCCGATTACTGTTGCAGAGCTGCAGAGCTTTGTTTGTACGTTAGAGCAAGCCATTGATGATGAGCCCAATGTTAAGCAGCGCATTGCCCTTGGTTCTATCAAGCATATTTTTCAAGCTTCTCTTAAACAAGCACAGAAAGACTACGAGAAGATTGTCGAAGAGGCTCCTACTGGCGCAGATCTGGAAGAATATATGCTTTCTTATGCTCGTGCCGTCAAAGAAGGAGCTTTGTGAACATGGCCTTCTTTACTGATGGTGACTATGACAATGATCCTGAACTTGATTGGGAACGTCCTCAGCGCTTAAACAGACAGCTTTCTCTCCAGCAATTGGAAAGTCGTTTAGAGCTATGGAAACAAAAGCATGAGGATATGTGCCTTAAGCTTTACCGTGTTGCCACTGGTATTTGATCAGAAGGCCCCATCAGGGGCCTTTTCTTTTACCCAGGTGTGATCACCAGGAATTGGCTCCATTCCCACAGACCACGTATCAAAATCATCTTCGTTGCGAGGATCATAAACATTCTCACTTGGCGGAATATAAACTTCTCCTTTTCCCAGCCATCGTGCAAGACGTTCACGCTCTTGTTCTGCAGACAGTTTCCTTTCCATAGAGAATCGGCTGGTCTTGTATAGCCTACTATCGGCTGGCCTTGTATAGGCACAAAGAAAGGAGGGCTTTCGCCCTCCCTCCCTTGCGCAGCCTCCGATGCTCGAACACGACTAGGGGAAATCTCCGCACCTAGAAGGGCAGTGTGCCTCTCAGGAGAATGACTAGCTCCTTGGCAAAG
>RFPC01000275.1 GCA_009926305.1 bacterium | reverse complement strand
ATACTGAAACATTCTTTCACGAAGTTGAAATGCCGCCTTTCATAAAATACCACGGAGCAACTCTTCGCTTGCCTCTCTTTGGCATTGATTTCACTGTTTGAGAGATAAATTTCTCATCAAGGTCAAGTTGCTGACAAATCCAACTGAAGGTAAATGGGGAATGAATTTTATCTTGAACTTCATCTCCAAAAAGCCATTCCTCTGCGTGTGAGGCTTCTTTCTTGTCATTTCCAACAAAATCAAGAATGGCTCGCTCTAGAACCGCCATGAGAAGATTCCGTTCTGGTGTTCCGCGTTGAGTGTTGTCTCCAAATACCTCTAGGGCATCGACATCAAAGTGTACTCGGCTCGATGTTGCTTGGCTCATAGTGTCTGTCTCTCTTTTTGAATACCGTAAAAAACCGCTTTTCTCTCTACACAATAGACGCTGTTCGGGTAATATCATTCAAAAAAATTGCACCTTTTGGTTTTTTCTTGTTCTGGGATACTCTGAAGGTGATTGATGGTGGATAAGGATTAAAATGAAACAATGTTTTTATCGAGTCTCATCTCTGGTGATATCGGTTTTCTGTGTCCTTTCTATAGCTTTCTCTCCGCTTGCTGCGAATGCTGCTCCTGTCTGTTCATCTGGGATTTCGTATTTCTGGGTTCCTGAGTTAACGACGTCACCAGTGGCTGGGAAAGGAAAGTTACCGGCTTCGGAGAATAAGGAAGGTGAGAGCCAAGCGACCGAGCTCAAGGTCTTGTATGATAATGTGCAGAGGAAGGGCAGTAGTGAAGAGGTCTCGAGAGGATTGTTAAGTGGCATACTGGAGGATAAAAAGTCGGAAGCTCTCAAGTCGTGTCGGGAACTGCACGAGAATCTGTCTGGCTGTATCTCTGGAAAGTTTGTCTCGATGGCTCCTGTTTTGAGGCAGTTAGACTTTGAGGCGCGAAAGCAGCTCGAAGAATCGATTGCCCTTGATTGTAAGAAAAATTCTGGTCGTTGTGTAAAAGTAGAAGCCTCTGAGATTCAGTGTAGTGATGATGCCTC
This sequence comes from bacterium, assembly GCA_009926305.1. Taxonomy (NCBI): domain Bacteria; species bacterium. The sequence goes on along the minus strand of RFPC01000275.1, from coordinate 18 downwards.
TGGGGAAAGTGGTGGCGG
>RFPC01000274.1 GCA_009926305.1 bacterium | reverse complement strand
CTCGTATAGCAGCAGCGGTTGTTGAGGGGAGTCATGATGAAAACGGTATCATATGGCCGAAAAATATTGCGCCATATCAAGTGCACCTCATTGGTCTCAATCTAGAGAAAGAGAGTGTTCAAGAGAGGGCAGAAGAGCTCTATTCGAATCTTTGCTCTTCAAGAGTTGAGGTATTGTACGATGATAGAGAGTTGAGAGCAGGGGAGAAGTTTTCTGATGCAGATCTCATTGGTATTCCGCTTCGACTTACTGTAAGTGAACGTTCTCTTGCCAATGGGGGTGTCGAGCTTAAAGTACGGAGCCAAAAGGAAAGTGCCATCATCCCACTTGACTCGATTACGAGCTATGTCGCTGACTTTTTCGGCGAGATGGAAGCGTAGTTATTTCGGTTAAAGCCAGTAGCGTAGTTGTTTCGGCTAAAGCCAATAAGGCTAATCACAGAAAATAATGTGGATTGTATCACAGCCCTTCTCTCATTCCATGTCGTAGCACTAAGCTCAAGACGACAATGACCTCATCCTCCTCGATTACTCCTATGTGTTACGACGATATGCCTGGGAGAAGGTACGGCAGAAGTGCCAGCACTACCGGAGGAGACGCCCCAGTAATCAGGTGCCACCATCTTTTTTTACTTCGGTGGTGATGACGCGGTAAAGAGACGGGTCTTTGGTTCGTAGTAGTTTTCCCATGATATGGTGTTAATCGGAGGAGGTAGTCCTATCGGTTCGTCATCCAATGAAAAAAAGATGGTGGTACTTAAGGGGGGTAGTACGAGGGCCCATCTGAGTAGTTTGAAGGGTGAGAAGAAGTTAGCCCTTCTTATGTTACAGAAGATACTAGGCGAGTAATAACATTTCGTAGTGTGTTCCGGGGGTCAATGATCGGTTTGGAAAGAAGGAACACTATGAATTGTCATCGCGCGTCGTTTAGGTCATCTCTCTACTCATTTATTTTTGTGAAGTTCAATATAAAAAGGTTTTTGCTGAGTGTACTGGCAATAGGTGCATTTTTTTCAAGCTATCCGGGGAGTGCCAGCGCAGATTCTACGATATCG
>RFPC01000273.1 GCA_009926305.1 bacterium | reverse complement strand
AGATGTGTATAAGAGACAGGGTATCATGCATACTATATCCATGATAAATATAGCTTTATCATCAACTCCTACAGAAAGATCAAGAATATTTACAACATAACTCTTAGCATCTCTCGGTTGTACCTTCTCCACCGCCCAGCATGTCACCGCGCCAGAGGAGGCAGGATATTGCCCAATCGTCAACTGTTGAATCTCTTCACGAGCAAGAACATTTCCAAGCCTTATCATTCCAGAAGAACGAAGTTCGTACACCCCCGGTTCGAATCCGCTCACTTGCAGAATCGCAAAGAAGAATCTTAGATCTGAGTTGTGAGAAAGAAAGGGTGAAACCCTTTTCTCAAAGAGCTTGCTTAATTTCTCCCAATCAACCGGCTTACTGAGAAATTTACGGGTTGTTCTTCGCTCCAAAAGCGCTTTGCTCTTTACATCTTCAGGAATCCTCGAAGCAACGGGTAAAACCCTTTTCTTCTCTTTGCGCATGTATTCGAGCTGAAACATCCATGAAAGATACCATCCATAACGGGTCCAAAAACGAGCCGCAGAGTACATTTCTTGAGCAATATTGGAGGGAAGTAATACCTCGTCCTTCTTCATGCGTTTAATAACTGTCTCAGGAACCTCTCGGCATGCTTCTAGAATACCTTCAAAAGATGTCACCCTGTCTCCTCGATTCGAGGGAAGACAATGACTCAGCACCCGAATAGCCTCTAATGGCAGCTTCGTACGCCGCCCCTTGCGCCACATAGAGTGAAAAACGAGGCCTCCACCCTCAAAAGTCATGAATCCGCAGGGATTAGTGAGATGCAGATCATCTTTTAAATGACTGTCGTCCTGAGTATCCAACACGTCACTATCAATACGCCTGTCTCGAAACCTATCCCTTCCAACATGGGCCACAGCTATCTCGGGTTCAAGAAAATAATCTCTGTCAGCAACCCTCAAAGGCCTTGCTGGTTCAACGTCAATTGAAAAACCAAATCGACCTAAAAGAATCGCTAGTGTTTCAATTATATGCCCTGCGTCAAGTAAAACTGGCCTGTAAGCTC
>RFPC01000272.1 GCA_009926305.1 bacterium | reverse complement strand
GGCGCGTAGCACGACGGATGCTCTTAAACTTCCCCATCAAGAAGCTCGCATTCTCATTGCGAGTCGCATTAAAGAAGCTCGCCTTAATGCTGGGCTCACACAGCATGACGTGGCAAAAGAACTTCACATCAGCCAAAGCTCTTATTGCCGCATTGAAAAAGGCACTGCTCCACCAGATTGCGTGCAAATTCGCACTCTTAGCGGCCTCTATGGAATCAGCGTGTTGTGGCTGATGGGCTACCCATCTTTCATTGCAAAAATTAATTGATTTCTTAATAAATGCCGCGTATTAAGAAAATCAATAATCAATCCTCCTCGTCGTCTTCGCCACGAATGCTGGCAAGCTGATTTTCAATGTCTTCCATGATGTAAGACTTTGCCATTGCCTCAATTTCAAAAGTGAGGAACTTTGTCGGCTCAAAATGCTCATCAGGCTTTTCGTAGACGCTCATCACATAGATGTGTGTTTCGTCTAGCCGCCCATTCTTAAAACATTGCTTCTCCACTAGTTCCCATCGTGAAGTGTTGCGATGCTCGTTAGCGGAAAGAATAGAGAGAGCCTTTAAAAGACCAATACCTTCGTCCTCTTCTTCGATGACACGCACGTATTCGCTCATTGGTCTTTTTTGCGACTCTCTACCATCTTAATGATGCGATTTGCCCATGCCCTACCAGCATCGCCTCCCCATAAAAGCCATGCAATATAACCCGCGTCATCTTCTCCACCACTTTTATTCTTTTCATGGCGAGAGAAAAATGCCGACATGCGCTTGATCATCGCAAAGCTAATTTTGCTTCCGCCTGCTAAATTGCCAGCGCGAGCAACGCCGCTTCCAATGCCCTGCTTGCCCGCTTCCTGCGTTGTCAAGCCACCTTTGCCGTGCTTCTTGCGCAGTTCTAGTCCGCGACGAGCAGCAGCTCTTACAGCCGCAGGAGGGGCAAAGCTTTCAGCATCGCCCCTCAGCGCTTTTTTCCGCAGGAGCTATCCTCCATTTCCTCTTCCTCTTCTTCCTCTCCAATCAACTCCTTAAAGAAGCCCATATAGTATTCATCGCTCATATCCTTCTTGGGCTTGCGC
>RFPC01000271.1 GCA_009926305.1 bacterium | reverse complement strand
GGTATTGAAGAAGATTCTTGATGAGTGCCGATCAGAAAATTCTTTGAGAGAAAGAGGCACCCTGTTACTATTTCCAGATGAAAAAAATTCCTGTTGATACTGTATTAGAAAGTAGCCGTCTGTTCCTAAAGCCGCCTGTCCTTGAAGATATTCCTGTTATATTCGAGGCAACCCGTACCCCAGGATTTAATGAGGGTATGCTATGGGATCCACCTGCAGACGAGGGTGAGATGCTTCCATTCTTTGAGAGATCGCTCGCTGGATGGCAAGATTTAAAGGAGTTTAACTTCTCCGCTTATGAACGGAAGAGTCGCTGTCTTACCGGCCGAGTTGGACTTCACAGCAATAAGTCGTGTGGGGAAGAGATTGCTCCTTGGTACATTGGTTACTTTACATTACCGCAGTATCAGGGGAAGGGATACGGCAGTGAGGCGGTTCGGCGGGTTGTGCAGTTTGCTTTTGAAGTTGTAGAGGTAGAGGAGATAACTTCCTCTCACGCTGTTTGGAATGAAGCGAGTGGCCGAATTCTAGAAAAGAATGGTTTTCAATTTGTGAAGCATCTTCCACAAGGATTTCAGAAGCGGGGTGAGTGGGTAGCTGAAAAGCAGTACCTCCTTACGAAAGAGAGGTGGCAGTGCTTGCAAGAGGGACAGTCCTGACAACCGTTCACCCATTGTTGTTTCAGTTTTATGTAATCAGTAGACAGTGTAACCAGATAGACAGTGTCGTGCGATAGTGTCGCCTTGGAGACGTTCATAGTATGCAGCCATTAGTCCCAGAGCTTTCAGTAGTGGATTTAGAACGGAGTCTATCCTTTTATTGTGGGCTCCTTGGATTTGAGGTGTTGTTCGACCGACCGGAGGACCGGTTTGCCTACCTTTCATTTCACGGTTCGGAGCTGATGATAGAAGAAGATCGGCTGAGAGAAGGTATATCGTCTCAATGGATAATAGAGCCACTGGATTATCCGAGAGGTCGTGGCCTGAATCTCTCAATTGAATGTACAGATGCAGGTGCGCTCGTAAGACGACTCAACGAGGGGGGAGTCCCGATTCAAAAGCCCCTTGAAGATAAGTGGTA
>RFPC01000270.1 GCA_009926305.1 bacterium | reverse complement strand
CAATTCCCGAAAAAAGAAAATACCCTCGCAGGGATAATTCCCCACGGTTTTGGTAAAGCCAGCGCTGCAAGCTCGTTGAGCCAGTCTTTGGCCTTCCAATGTGAAGAATCAGGCGCAAGGTCTGCCTTTCTGCTTGGTTCTGAACTAACCTTCGCCTAACGAACCGCGGTCAGAAAAACGCCCCGTAGGTTTCGAAGTCGACTCGGTAGAAGTCCCGTAGTTGCTTTATGTCCGCGTCCTTTATCTCGACCTTACGACTTCTCCCTGATTTTTGCTGATGCGGCAACCTCGCCTTCATTCCTGAGACCCCTCGAAGATAATCTTGGAATTCGTTTACTGAGTGCGGAGTGTAGATCTTCTCAAACTCAGATGCCTCATACCCAAGAAATACGACCTGTTTCTCTGTATGGTGAGCAACTTCAACAATGGATTGCCGATATTCTGACAGATTTGACACGAATTCCGAAAAGGTGGGCTCTGGAGGTAGGCCCCGAGCAACCGCTCTTCTCCACCCAATAAGGGATTGCTTATGTCGACGGAGAACCCTATTCCGGAAAAAAGAAGTAAAACGTTCTATCGGTTCTCGCACGAAGGCAATTTTGTGAGGGTATTCCTTCGTTTTTATCCTCTCGAATTCTGTGGTGGGCATTATCGAGTGAACGTGCCACGTTTTTCCACCAGCTCGGAAGGGTTCAAAATCTCTCGAATTCTCCAAGAAGAATGCGAGCGATTTTAGGGATGTGGAGAGCACCTTGGGAGAGGTGTATATGGCAAGTCCATACTTAGGCACTAAAATCGGCATGCACTAAATTTAGCGAAGCTAATTGGCCTTGAGCGACGCTCTTGGGAAATGGAAGTCCTAATGTCCAGCAAGGATGCTTTATGGACGGAGTGGATCCTCAAGTATTCAGAGGATCGCTGCCTCCGGGCGGGCGCGCTAGTAAGGGGCGGCAACGGTCTTCTCACAGTCGCCCTTAAGGGCAGTAATTCTCCTTCCCATGATCGGGCTCAAGGAGGAATTCTCCTCGTTTCTCCAAAGTTTCTCCCTCTTCCAGCTCTCTGGGAAAAAATGGAGGATTG
>RFPC01000269.1 GCA_009926305.1 bacterium | reverse complement strand
CTGACATCGTGAATTATCGGCTTCGCCGACCCCTTGCCACTTCAATCATGTCGAGAGCCTGTTTGGGGGTTTTGCTTTGAATGACCTCAGCAATCAAATCGAGTGGGAGATTCTCTACCCCTTTGAAGCGGATGCATGACTTACCCATATCCAGCTTTAAGCCTCGAGCAATCCACTTAGCCTGAAAATCTTCGAGTTGGTCCTGGCTCGAATACAAACCAGTCAAGTAAAGCGAGCAGTACTGCTTCTGAGAGCTCAAGGCCACCCACATCAGTGGCTGGCCGTTATATGTCGGCCCAGACAATTCGAGAGGAATCTCGTAGGAAATCATCCCCCAGTTCATTACCTCGTTGAAGCCAGTAGGGAGATTTTCGTTTATCAGCTTCCTAATCGTAGATATCGTTTGCTGGCGCTCAAGAGAAAGTGAACTGAGGTACTCGTCCACTGTCCGGGCGCTGGAGGACACCATTCCAAGACTGTATACAAGGGCGTAAGAAAGAGTGAAAAAGGTCTGTCTTTGAAGTCCAGACACAATGGCACGCCCGGAGGGATTCGAACCCCCAACCTTCTGATCCGTAGTTCTTTTCACACCCGCTAACTCGTTGGATTTCCACGAATATAGCGTCGTGTTGAGGTTCTATGTGACCCTGGGTGGGTCAGAGAGTTTCAGGAGTTGGGCTGACTACATGGCTCACCTACTCTACGTTGAGGATCTCCAGTCTCTCCTCAGTTGATTGATCCATGAACAACATAAATTCAGCACTAAAGTCCTCCAAGGAGGTGCCAGCAACTTCTTCAAAAGCTTCGCGCCAGCCGAGGTCCGCGACAATCGGATGAAATTCTTCAAGCAAGATATCTGGCCCACTTAAATACGCCAGATATGCAATAGCCCAAGCTCCGAGCTCGTAACCCAAATAAGAGCAAGGATCTTCGTAAGACTCTATCGACACAAGATCTCTCCCCTCACACTCTCCAGAAAAAGCTTCATCTACGGTGACCAGTTTGTTCTCCATCTAGACCCTTTATTTTCTTCTTCTGACCTACGCGGTATAGCTTGTTCCAGCAAAGCTAAAGCTGCGA
>RFPC01000268.1 GCA_009926305.1 bacterium | reverse complement strand
AGGGGAAATTGAATTCTCGCCGATGAATGTTGATCCTTTGAGCGTCATCCCTCAGTCGATCCGCGCCAGTTTCTTGAGTGTCTTTAATGATGGAAAAGCGGATAGTGATAGTAAAGTGCAAATCAACGGAGGTCTCGATCCCGCGAGCAGATTTAGAATTCAAGAGCTCCTGCGCACATACGATGGAGACGTGGATAAGGTGCTCGACCACGTAGTTGTGAAGCGAGTAATAGTGTCGGAGGAAGATCGTACAGGTATTACTACGTTTCAACCTAAGGATCCGAAAGGACAAGACACAGCCGAGCTTACAGGGGATATTAACTACCGCAAATTAGCAGAGTTTGGCGTTGATTCTGATCCACGAGCGTTTAGTTTTGATGGTGAATTGTGTAGGGCAAACCGTGGAATCGCCGAGTTTATCGAGGTGTTAAAACTTGAACGAGAGTTTCTCTACGAGCTATTAACCGCAACACAAGAGAGGATGATTAAGCCTAAAAAATTCTCTCAAACTGAGATCGATACCGTGTTGCTCGGTCACACAAACGAAGCAGAGTATGAGAAGCTTCAAACAGATAGGTTTCAAGAGGCGCTAAGAGATCGATCTCTTAAGATAGATATTCCGTATGTCTTGACTCTCAAAGATGAGCGTAGGATCTATGAAAAGGATTTTACAGCAGAGCGTACTGGTCGACACATTGCACCGCATACTATGGAGGTGGCAGCGATGTTTGCTGTATGTTCGAGACTCGATGAGCCTAAAAAAGGTGGGCTGAGCGCACTTCAAAAGATGAGGCTCTACAATGGAGAAGCTGTTGCAGGGTACACTGAGCAGAGCGTTCGAGAGCTTCAAGAAGCCGCTCCACGTGAGGGGCATCACGGGATATCTCCTCGATTTATTCAAGACACTGTGGCAGCGTGTCTTGTGAGTGATACCGAGGAATCAAAGCGGTTTTTAAGTCCGTTTATGTTGCTCAGTATGCTTCGAGAGCGGTTGCCTGAAAATCCACACGTTAACTCTGAGGATGAGCGAGGACGGTTGTATGCCATCCTTGATCAGGTAGAGCAGGAGTATCAGGAGATT
>RFPC01000267.1 GCA_009926305.1 bacterium | reverse complement strand
ATGGCAAAGAAGTACCGAATTGTGTGAAGGGAGAAAAAGATTCCTCCGACAATGGCGAGTCTTGTGATACCAAATACGCTGAAGTAAAAGTGCCCACGGGCTGGAATGTGTCGAAGTCTGGCGGCGTAATCGGTCCAGCCATAACCCGTGCCCAGCACCTCAGCGGTAACCAAGATCAGTCAATGTATAACAATGAACAACAATAACGAGGGGTTTCAAGTCCCCGAGGGCTGGTCAGTAGATCCAGGATTCGCCGAATCCGGGAAGAAGTATAGTAAGACGGTCACTGACCCCGAGACCGGCCGCAAACGCAAAGTCCGTTATGGTGCGAAGGGCTATAGCATTGCTCCTGGCACCGATAAGGGAGACCGGTACTGTACTCGCTCTGAAGGGCAGCGCAAACAATACGGATACGACTGTAGCGGGAAGGATAAAAACACCCCGCTGTGCCTATCCCGTGCCAAATGGCGCTGCTCAGGCACCAGCTCTAGGAAGACATAACAGTCTTCCCGTGCTACACTACTGACATTGACTACTACCCTCTACCCACAAATACCATGATCACAGGACTTCTTTATTTTTTCATCTTTCTTACCTGGTCTGTGGGGATTCTCTGCCTCCTCTGCCTATTGTCCATCAAACTCCAGCAGCATAGGGTTCTGATGGATGCTGTTTCTGGAAACAACGGAAGTAAGAAACAATCTCGAGAGATTCCGGAAGAACTCAAGTCGCTGATGGAGAGAAGCCCGGGTCATCCCGAGGTAGAAGAGATAGAGGGGAGCGATGAGGTGTTTGGTATAATCTTCAAATCGGAGTCGTATCCACCCACCATGGAAGAAAGTAACGATGAGGACTAATATCAAGCCGCCTAAGTGCGGCATTGAAATGATTAAGCGATTCGAATCCTGCGAGCTGGTAGCCTACCCCGATCCGGGTACCGGAGGAGATCCTTGGACTATTGGCTGGGGTAACACCCGCTGGGACGATGGAAGACCGGTTAAGAAGGGAGATGTTATCACTGCGAAAGGAGCGGATGACCTTTTGTATTTCTGGATCGAGAAGTCTTTTTGGCCCGGGGTAG
>RFPC01000266.1 GCA_009926305.1 bacterium | reverse complement strand
CTGCTCTTTACGAGGGAGCTAATGATCCCTTTAGCCTCGGGGGAGGCTGATGTACAGAATATCCCAACGTCTCAGAATGTGTCTATTGGTCTCACATTTGTCGGTTAGCAGCTTAACTCTGGCTTAGTTGCCTCGCTTCTTGATGTCTCTGATCAGCCACCAAATGATTGAGGTGAGGAAAAGGAGGAATGCCCCTGGAAGACTTAGGAAAAGCAACCAGAGCCAAGCACCTCCACCGGTCCCCTCATTCCACATATCGCCCTCTGTGAACAAGGAAGTAATGAATGCGAGAGCAAAAGGGAGGACCAACAGCACCAGGGCTGCATAACTGAGGTACCTCGGTCGAAATCTGCTCACTTACTCACTCCTGAACGGCTACCGGCTTAACCCGCAAAACGATCCTTTTCTCAGAAACCTTATTGCTTATTGTTATAAGTTGTGTCGACACACCAGCTCCATCAGCGGGGGTCTAGTAGTCCGTCTCTAAGAAACTCTCGCACTTTATAGTGACCTTGCAGCCTCTAGCTATTTCCTTCTACTACAACTCCAACCGCACCATAAAAACTGGTAACCCGTGTGTCCTTTATCTTTACAGATATAAAGGCGGCTTCATGTAATTTCTTCGATTCTTCACAGGCCTTTCTGGCCCTCAATTCGATTGTTTTCCTTGCACTAGATGAGGTTGTGGAAAGGACGTATCCGGTACATACGATTGAGATAACACCTGAGAAACCGCCAATGTCTCTCTCCAACTTAGCTTTGTGAGCCAGAGAAAGACTTGATCCACGGAACCCGCCACGCAACAAGCTCGAGGCTTTGAACGGTGCGAGGCTAAATGCCGGAATTGAAATATTTGTGTACGCAGCCCGCCCCCATTCGTTTGAAAAAGCAACATTGAGAATGTCTCCGTTATCAATCTCGTAGAAGTAGTACCGATCAGAGCCAAGGGGAATTGCCCTCTTTTCTGATCCATCTTTAGCCAGGAAATTTAGAGTGTCGATGGGGCCATCTGACTCGGCTAATGGAACGTATGCTATCAACCAATTCGAGCCTCGGGCCTCGGCACTAGCGGATGCGATTT
>RFPC01000265.1 GCA_009926305.1 bacterium | reverse complement strand
ATGTATTTAGAGTTGCAGTGCAAGCAGTTGAGCGTGGCATGCAATATGCTTACCGAGATCGTAGAAAAAGAAAAAGTGACTTTAGAGGGTTATGGATTCAAAGTGATAAGTGTAGGGGGTGGTTTGAGTGATACTCTTGAATACAGTTTAACCTCCGAGCAAGTAGCTAAGATCATTTCTAGGGGGAAGATTGATGTTATGCTAAAAAACATTCAACAAGAGCTAAAGTTCTCGATAGAGCCTAACCTAAAGAGGAAGGGTCGTAAAAACTTCATTGTTGTCACATAAAATAAACTTTCGGGCGAATCTGCTTGATTTGTAGTTTTTATATCTTCTCATTGTAGGGTGGTATCAATAACATTCAACCCTACAACGAGAGGTTAAGAACATGGCAGGACTATTAGAGTTCAGTACAACATATAAGCCATTTCAATATCCTTGGGCGATGAACATCGCAGAGGAACACGAGAAAATCCATTGGGGTACTTGGGAAGCAAAGCTACAAGAAGATGTGAACCAATGGAAGGGCGGTCAGATTTCTGACGCAGAGAAACAACACATCACCCAAATCCTTCGCATCTTTACTCAGTCAGATGTCGCTGTCGGTGGAAACTATTGCGACATCTTTATCAAAGAGTTTAAGAACAACGAGATCAGAAATATGCTCTTATCCTTCGCTAATCGTGAGGGAACACACCAAAGGGCATACGCTCTCCTCAATGACACACTAGGACTCGCTGAAAAGGAATACTCAGCGTTCCTTGAGTTTGATGAGATGCGTGAGAAAATCGAGTTTATGACCCAATCCCCAGAAGGTTTAGGTCGTATCACCCATATCGCTTTCGAGCTTGCTCGCTCGGTCTGTAATGAGGGCATGAGCCTCTTCTCTGCTTTCGTCATGCTCCTCAACTTCCAACGCTTCGGCAAGATGAGAGGTATGTGCGAGATCGTGGAATGGTCGATCCGTGATGAGACTACCCATGTAAATGGTATGACTCAGCTCTTCCATGAATACTGTAAAGAACACCCTCGTGTCGTGACTGATAAACTCAAGAGCTTTATCTACACCAACTATGAGAAGGCTGTTGAGCTAGAGGACGCTCTAGTTG
>RFPC01000264.1 GCA_009926305.1 bacterium | reverse complement strand
ATTGGGGACAATATCGTCACCCGAGAAGCTAACCGAGTATTCGAATAATTTTGTTTTCTTATCGAGAGTCTCTTTTTCTAGAAATACTGGGATCAAAAAAAGCGGAGCAAATTGCTTTTTCGAATCTCCGTGTCCGTGCCACTCAAGAAAGCCTAGCGCCAGGTAAAGGATATTAGATCCCGTTTCTTGAATCGCAAGATTCGCTGTTCGAAGCAACTTTGATACTCGACTCTCCAATTCATGAGGATAAAGGAGGGTCTGAATCTTAGTATCAGAATGCTTATCAGGATTTTGCGAGTCAACTTCGGCAGGCAGCTCATAGGAGGTATTCAACCCAAGAACTTTCGCCCATTCTTCAGAGGTAGGGTAGGCCTTTAGCTCAACGTCCTCTCCCGAGTCTTCATGGAATTCGATATACCCATGCTCTATCAGCTCCTCTCTCTTAGGGTTTGGCACCGGTCGGAAGCTGAGTTTTTGATCAGACAGGAGCTCTTGGGCAAGCTGGTCAGGAAGTTCATCAATAACGCGCAATCCAGCCTTATCTGATACCTTAAATTTGATGAGCTTATTTCTTGAGCTTGTGTCTTCGTTGGTTTTACCAACAATCAGTTCTTTTACATCATCCTCAAGTGTCTCAATGGAAACACTCTCTTTAGTGATAATTTCAAGAACATTGCCCATCGGGTCACGACGGACAACAAATCTGTCTAAACGGAATACCCGTACACCACCTTCATTTGGCAGATATAACAGGACATTTCCCGTAACTAGAAGCTGTTTAAGAGCTTCAAACCCTCCGACCCGCAACGCAGACGCTTCGATCTCATTCATGATTGATCGCTCAATACGATTCAATCCTTCTTCTACCTTAGCTCTCATGCCCTGTTGCTGGGTCAATTCTTCGAGAGCAAAGTCGTCAATACTTAATCTGAAGAATGGAGCGTTCGGAGGAAGGAGCGCGATTAGGAGCTTAGAGGCTAAATTATTTACACCTCTAGCTCCAATCCCTTGCCACGGTGTCAATAAACGACTATGGCTTGAGTGAGTATCTCGCGTCAAAAGGGACGGGATGGTTATCTCCGCACAGTCTCTAGCCCTATCTAGAAAAGG
>RFPC01000263.1 GCA_009926305.1 bacterium | reverse complement strand
CTAAGGCTTCCGTTAAGGGTAAGATTGATGAGCTAGGCATTTCGTTTAAGAGAAATCGATTGAGAGACGAAGATGTTGCTGAGATTCTTGGTGTGCATCCGCAAACGGTTCGACGTAGGAAGAAGAAGCTGGGAATGTCCTTTAGGACTCAAAAAGAAACGAGAGGGCCGACGGGAGACGAGATAGCAGCACTCGCCAGAGACATTCTGGATAATCCTCCCATGATCAAAGACCTAGAGAACACAAACACTAAAAAACTTCGGTCAGTGATTGAAGAATACGAGGGGTGGGAGTTTTGAAAGCTCAGATCAACTGGCAAGAGAAGACGGAAGAGCTTAAAGATAGAGCGGATCGACTCTTAACAAGTTATATTACTTCCTCTGACAAAGAGGTCCCGAGGGGTGTGCGGTTGCTTTTGATGGAAGCTGTGGAGCGAGGATTCAGACCTTGGATCGACTCTTATCCGTCTTGGGAAGCTCCGTTCTTCATGGAAAAATACTCAGAGGGACTAGAAATCAGGATCGACATTCTTGACTTCGCAAGAGACGTAATCTTATCGCCAAGGATAAAGGCTAACTTGAACGGCAAGAACATTGAGATTACAGCTCATATGAGCGAGTTTCCATCTATAAGAGACCTCGAAACTTTTGCTCGTTCGATATTGGAATGTTGTCATGCCTACGCTTGTCGTAATTAACCTAGTTCTTTTGTCCGCTGCTGTGACTTGGACTCATAAAAATCATTTTTACGTGGGTAGGAGGCTAGTTTGCCTAAGAAGATTAAGACGCCGGATGAATGGGTAGACGAGGGCGTTCCGTGGCCGCCGCAGCGAGAAACCATGGTTCGATGGGCTGCTCTTATTCAAGAGGACGCGGTTTCGTGCTACACGGTCACTGAGGCCATTGAAAAAGTCGAATCAGCTTATTGGTATCTGGCAAATCGGCTTCGTGACGGTGAGTCAACGGACCAAGCGCAAGCGAAGCTTGAAATGGAGATTCAGGGTCTGGCACTGTTCAAGATGCCGATGTCAGAAGAAGAATAACAGGCAAGTTGAGGGGAAAAAATGACTATAGGGGAATGGGAACCGTCGCCAGACCAAGAGACGGCTCT
>RFPC01000262.1 GCA_009926305.1 bacterium | reverse complement strand
TAGCGCACTCAACAGAACTCAGAGGACGTACATGCCAGACATGAGGAGCGATTCTATGGCTGAAAGACTTGAGAACACGATAAGAGACAGAACCTTCTCTACGGGGTCTCTCCCGATCCGCCACAACTGGAAAGGGGAACCGATTAAGCAAACCCCAGATGGCTCAGGGCCAGCAGCCTATCAGCTCTTTGATGTCACAAAAGCAAGAGAGGGTTCTGCAGACCCAGTTTCAATGGAAGCGCTTAGAATCTATCAGGAGACTGGAGAGGCTATCGAGGTGCTTAACACTCCGTACTTTGCCTCTAGCGTGTTTAGACATATCGGCACACCTTCGTTTAGCCGAGGAAAGGCCAAGAAAGCATATCAGGCTGGTAAAAAGTATCAGTTTGTGGAGGACGGCGTTGACTTTAAGATGAAGCTTAATGCAGAGCAGATAAACGAAGCCCTCAGGCTCGCTGGTACTCTTAGATACCAAGAATGTCTCGCGCTTGTTGAGTCAGACAAATACAAGCAAATGACTGATGAAGAAAGAATGGCCGAGTTTGAATCACTAAACTCTAAGTACAACGGAATTGTGGAGTTTGATCCTCAAGGCAACTTCCTCCCACATACGCAGTACTTGATGGATTTGTTTGAAAAAGAATACATAGAAAGAAAGCAGAATGGAGAGCTCTAAAAAAATAAAAGACACCGCCCTTGGTGGCTGGCTAAAGGATAAGGCACCAGGCATCCTCGATACGGTCGGGGACCTGCTGCCAGATCAGGGTGCGCTTGGGATTGTAAAGAACTTACTCGACAAGGAGCCAGGCATAGACCCAGCTGAAGCCAAGGCTAAGATCGACGCAGAGATCGCATTCCAGAACAACGTTACGGAGAGATGGAAGGCTGACATGGGTGGTGATGTTAAGCTCGCAAAGCTCATCAGACCAGCTACTTTGATAGCTCTTATGTCAATGTTTATGGTAACGATGGTGCTGGATTCCCTTGATAATCTGCCATTTAACGTCAAGGACAGTTACGTATCTTTGTTGGAGATACTAATGCTAACATCATTCGGTGCATATTTCGCTGGAAGAACCATAGAGAAAGCTAAAAAATGAAAGTAGACGA
>RFPC01000261.1 GCA_009926305.1 bacterium | reverse complement strand
GAGAGTTCTTTCCACTCCTTATGAGCGGGTTTGAGAGCCTTGTTAATTGTCAACGCTGCTTCAGCCCGAGATTTTTTACTTAGCTTGGGAATCTGCTTAATGTTTTTCTTGGTGAGAACAATAGCTGGAGTGGGAACTGCTCCGATTCTTGGGCCGTCTTTCGCTGCGTCTAAGCGTTTTACGTACTGATAAAGATCGGTAATAGCCTTTGCGTGCTCTGTCATGTCTTTCATCGCCAAGGGGAAGTAAGAGAAGCTCGATGAGAAGAACTTTCTCATAGTTCGATATTGAGCATCGATAAGCTTCCGCTCGATAGACTCCACTTTGGAGATGTTATTATCTGCTTGTTTAAGGGCCTTTTCAATGGCCTCTAGGGAATAGATTAATTCACCAAAAAACTCAGGGAAGTCCGCGTTCTTGGACCCTTCCATTCTATCGGCGAGGTCTCTCAGTCTGCTTACCGCCTTGAGGATTTTTGTTAAGTCGAAAGGATTCTTAACACACAATTCCTCACCAATCTGAGTCGGAAGGAAGTCAGTGATAGGGTTGGAGTTATTGTCAATGGGATTACCACTTGGCGAATAGGAACTATGTCCGCTTTTTAGGACATTACCGCAAGGATCAAGGAGTCTATTGCCATCAGAATCCACTCCGTGTTCTGTCTTTCTACACTTAGGATCGCAGGGACAATCTAACCCACCTCCTCCGAATAATCCGCCAAGTCCTGGTATTCCGCCAAGGATAGATGAGACAGGGTTGATGCCCGTAAGAGCAGAGAACGCACTTAGCCCAAGGCCTGCTGGGCCCAAGAACGAAGTAAATTGCCCACCCAACCCTACTAATTGGAGAGCTGAGGTGGCTAATTGCGGGACGCCTTGAACTCCTCCAAGACCGGGGATGCCGGGTAGGTTTGCAAAATTGGCAGCCATCTGAGCTATTTCGCCAAAATCCCCGCCGGAAAGTTTCCCGAGAATATCCCCAGAGACGATATCACTAATTCCGCCGATCCCACCGGCAGTGGAGATTATCTGATTGATGGAGTCAGGGAGTGAGAGATCTAATGCTCCTACCGCACTACCGATAATATTATTGATGGAGAGAGGTTGGCCG
>RFPC01000260.1 GCA_009926305.1 bacterium | reverse complement strand
GGGATCTGTAAACCCCCCCTTAATATTCGGATATCTTTACTTCGAAGACTTCGCTCCTTTACATCTCCATTTTTTCCGCGAAAGGCACATTGGAGTATTTCTGTCTGGGCCGGAGCAATCCATCCCTTCAGACTTCATGTCTCCCAAGGATCGGGCACAATAGGCATCGCCTTTCTTTGTCCCTGGGGCGATGGTGTATCCTTTTGCTCCATAGCGAACTTTCTTGGTCTTTCCGGTCTTAGAGTCTTTATACGTGTGAGTATATTTTTTACCATCATCAGCATAGTTGGTCTCCTCTGAGTACTCTTTAGACCAGTATTCGTACTCTTCCTCGGCCATATCAGCATCATCATCTATCTCGCTATCCTGCTTATCATGCTGACCTTCGAGGTGCTGTTTCTTCTCATATGGGGAAGGGATCTCAGCATATGACCAGCCTTCGGGTACTATAGGCCCTTCTGCCATGTCTGTCTTATTTGCTTTTGTGATCTTTAGTCCGCCAATGTCGGACATTCTTCTTCCTAATGAGGAGGATTCTTCTGATGGTTTCATAGCGAGTTAGATTTGTTCAATTGTTAAAACTGTGTGATTACCTGCTTTTCTGCTCCAGTGCTGGCGTTTACCAATAACTCTGAACTTAGCACCTGGAGGGAGCATGTGTTCTTTTTCTTGTTTATACTTACTTATGGGAGAAATGTCCTTCATCTTTGAGCTTTTTACCTCAAAGACTAAGTTCTGATCTGAGTTAGGATCTCCTTTTAAGAACCTATCAACAACCGGAGCTCCTGCCGACGTAAAACTAGAGAAACCTGGATCTTCCAATACATCACCGGGCTCCAACGACTGAAGTTGCTTCATAAATTCAGAAGCTTCGACTCCTGTCTTATCTTCCTTCCAATTAAATCCGCTCACTGCTCTATGATAAGTCCCTTCTGGTGCGTCGGGTAATTGCTCGAGGGCGGATGTAAGATCTTCGACAGCTTTCTTTACCATCGCTTCATTTACTGGTTCGGCTTTACTGAATAGTTGTCCAGTACTCTGTTCTATCTTACCAGTTCTTAAGAAAGAATTCATATTTAAATCCAACTCAGAAGTATATGCGCCTATGGCG
>RFPC01000259.1 GCA_009926305.1 bacterium | reverse complement strand
TATGGCAAACCTCACGCTGAGCTCATTGGCGACCTGAGGATTGGTCATTATTTCCTTGGCGGTTTCGTAAGCACCAAGGCGATAGAGCTCGCCTTTGGAAGCACCCACCTTGTTGGCTGCTTCTTGAATGTAGCGGTCCATATCCGTGGTGATGCGGAAACTCGTGGTGATGTTCTTGAGGGTTGAAGTGGTTCTAGCCATAGCAATGCTCTCCCTGTAGCAATAGTTCCAAAGCACTATTTATATAGTCGGTGAAGGTGAGTGAAGGTGAGGAACACCATTCGCGCGAGGAGCGTGGTTCTCACAGACTCACTGTCGCCGTGTTGGTTTTGAGCAAGGCGAGCGTAGAGTTTCATCATTTCCTCTTGTTCCGCCTTGAGGTCGTGTGACGGAAAGGGTTCGCTGTTCGCCTGTGAACTCAATCGCAATTTCATTCAGCGTCCTCCTGAAACAAGAACATCAGATTTGACTGCGCTGCTTCTCTTGAGTGCTCTTCGGTCAGTTCTTGAACAACGGAACCTCGTGGAATCTCTAGTCCCGCATTGAATTGGCGTGATCGCTTGTCGTACCAACCCTGCCCAAAGAGACGAGCAGGTTTTCCGTAGACTCTACAGCGATAGATGTAGTCCACCAGTTGCTCGTCTAGAGTGATGATTCCTGAGTTCGGTAGGTAGTGAGTGGCGCGACCTTGTTTGGGAAATCGTTCCATTGACGGATAGAACGAGAAGTAAAAGTGCTTGTTCATTGATAGAGACTCCTTTTGTTCTTGTGGTTATCAGTGCCTTCGTATTGCTATTTATAAAACTTATGATTTTCGTTTTGAGCGAACAGGTACCGATGGAAACCAGTAGAGCTCTTCAGAGAGTCTCAAGGTTGAGTCGTCGCATTCGCTCCGCCTCAAACTCGCTATCGCTCGTGGTTCCTGTTGGAATCAGATATCAGATATCAGGTATCAGCTAACAGATATTTGAAGAAGTGCTAGAGATATCTGAATATTGAAGTTATGTATTTACTGACGGAGATGCTTGAACGAAGGGTGTTCTATCCCCTAGTCAGGAGATAGAACACTCAAGAAGTTCTGACGGTGGATGTCTCACTTCAGGATGCTGTTTGTTAGAGAAACTCGGATTGAGCGATCA
>RFPC01000258.1 GCA_009926305.1 bacterium | reverse complement strand
CTTATCACTAAAGGGGGGATTTGCGACCACGTAATCAAAGGTCTTTAGGGTATCTCCGTCTTTATACTTTGGATTGGCCAGGGTGTTGCCCTGTACGACTTCAGCCGTGGGATAGTCGTGAAGAATCATATTCATCCGGGCCAACCCGGCTGTAGCTGAGTCCTTTTCCTGTCCGTAAAGGCTAACTGATGTTCTTGCTGTATCAGCAACTTTAAGGAGGAGTGAGCCAGAACCACAGGTTGGGTCATATACGGTAGTAGCGCTACTTGTCTCAGCATCTCGAATGCCGAGAATCTGAGCCATAATTCGGCTTACCTCTGCTGGAGTGTAGAACTGTCCCTTACTCTTTCCGCTCTCAGTGGCGAAGTGCCGCATGAGGTATTCGTAGGCATCCCCTAGAATATCATCCCCATCAGCGCGGTTTTTTGAGAAATCAAGATCCTTATCTTCAAAGATAGCAATCAGGTTTGTAAGCCTATCGACCATCTCTTTGCCGCTTCCGAGCTTATTCGCATCGTTAAAGTCGGGCATATCAGAGAGCTTGTTGGCCTCAGCCAGCGGAGCGATAATCTTCTTATTAATCTGGTCCCCGATATCGGCCTTGCCCTTTAGGGCAATCATGTCCTTAAAGCTTGAACCAGTTGGAACAGTTATCGGAGCGTAGGCCTCGTTAGCGTATTTATCACTTACGTACTTAATGAAGAGGAGGACGAGTACGTAGTCTTTGTATTGGGAAGCGTCCATCCCGCCGCGAAGCTCGTCACAGCTTGCCCAGAGTTTTGAGTAGAGGTCTGATTTTTTGATTGCCATTCTTTCTTGTTCCCTTCCTTACTCTTGAGTTTTCCTGTTTTCGCAGGCTCCTCCTTCTCTCACCCAAGCGTCAACTTCCGTCTTCTTGAATCTCAAGAGTCGACCCACTTTATGGGCTGGCATGTCTTTTCTTTCGAGCCACTTTTAGACCGTGTCCGGCTTGCCCCCGAGAGGAACGGCGCTCTCTCTCATCTACCGAGAGCCATCGAACCCTTTGGTCTCTCAAAGCAAGTACGAAGCTACCTTAAGGGCAGCATTTCCTCCATTAACAAATCATTGCCTAAATTAACTGAATATTCAACGCTTTGTTCCGCATCTGTACAGCGATAG
>RFPC01000257.1 GCA_009926305.1 bacterium | reverse complement strand
ACGGATGGAGATCTAGGGGTATTAGGTGCAAGTGAGTGGGTTTTAGAAGGACGACCAAAAGCCCTGGCAATTCAATACTTTGACCAACTCACAAGAATGGATTAGTCACTCCCCCGCCATCTCAATGACGTTGCGGAGTGTGATCCACTGATCCCTCGTCCATGGCGGCGGCCCCCAGCACTCCAGGTCCAGAAACCAATTGCAGCGATAAGTCCGACTAGCCTCCTTGAGCTGTATCCTCTGGGAGCAATAGCTCCGTCAAAAATCTCTCAATTAATGCTCCACGGCTTCTAAGCCCAAGCTCTTTTCTTAGGTTGTCAAGTGCTGATATGACGTCCTCGCTCAGCTCGATCGAGATCCTTTCTTTTTTACTCATGTCAGCTTCTCTTTAGACAAAGCCAAGATTGGCGCATCTCATCGGCTTCATCAACCCTTGTAGACCTATTCAGCATCCTGATTTAGTCCCATCTCCAGCTGCTCATACCGACTGGTGATTGTGAGTGGTGAGTACTTCCACTTTTCGACAAGCTCTGCCATATGGTCGAGCCTTAGCTCCACAGTGCTTAGTAGATCCATTGCCTCTGGATCGTCGTGAATGGATGACCAATCAATAGCTTTAACTGTATTGACAAGGGTGCTGACCAACTCTTTCGTCTGACCGCCATCAACCCTTTCATCCTGGAGCTTGGTTTTACGAGATCGACTTCCTGAGATCTCGGCTGGATATTTTGATTGCAGCCTCTCAAGCTCTCGGACTGTCAATGGCTTCCCGTCAGCAGCAGCATAGCTATTGCGTGCTTGAGCCTGTCCCTTCCAGTTCATGCGAGCTAGCTGGTAAAGACCAGAAACTCCATAGGATTGGAGATATACAAGTTGCTCCCCCTTCTCTTTCGCTAGCTCTTCTGTCGAGCTACACCATTCATTTGTCATTCCCTCAATTTGCTTCATCGCTACCGCCATAAACTCACCGGCTGTAATGAGCTTTGATACCTTCGATGGCTTGAAACCTATTTCCTGAAGACACACACGTAGCCGCTTCAAGAAAGTCCTTCGTTGCCACTGCTCCATTTCGACCTGGAAGAAGCTTGTGACAAGAGTCAGGCCTGCTTTTTCGTAGCGTGCTTCCGCATCGTTCGTGTA
>RFPC01000256.1 GCA_009926305.1 bacterium | reverse complement strand
TCTTATAACCTATTGCCTAATCTCGTCACGATTTTTCTCAAGCCTGCGGATATCGGCAGACTCCATGTTTTGCTGGCGCTAGGAGTGGCCTTGAGCGAGGAAGCGCTCTAAGAGCTGCTAGGTTGTGCTGAGGGCTTTTCATGGCATCACGCTAGACCTTAAGCCAGATGACGAGCCGTGAAACAAAGAGATAGGGGTAGAGGGCGTCCCATAACTTGTAGTTCTACGTAAATCTTTCGCTCTTTCGGTAATCACTGAAGATGCCAGAAAACCGATAGAATGATTCCTAACACCATGTCTTGAAAGAGAGCTTAAATCACTATGGTTTGCAGTCTCAAAGCTTCTCACTCACGTCTATCAAACCTTACCTACAAACAACGCAATGTTTTGAAGAATTCCTGCCCGCAGAGGCGTAAGCTTAATAAGCCAATCTCCATTCACTCCGAGAATAACGGGAGGCCGCGAGAGAAGCGATGATTACCGTAACGAGAGACCTGTCTTTTTCTACTCTACATCGAAAAAGAGAATAGCTTCAGATCCAGGAATTCCAACTCGTAGGTGATCATTGTTGCGGAGTTCGATTCGGAGCGAGTGAGTTCCAGAGGAGATATCATCTGCCAGTTGAAAGGCACCCGTTGTACCCCACTGAGTGAGGTGTGGGTCACTTCCCTCTGCATCGTCAAGATAGATATGATAGTGCCCCTCAGTCGCTGTGGGATCGATTTCTTCGTCTCCGTGATCGCCACTACGAGTGAGGACATTATGTGACATATGATGCATGTACGATGGGGGTATTCTGAGATTGAAATTTTGAGTAGAAATCTCGTATGGAATTGCAGCTCCTTTCGTAAATGTGGAGTCATTTGCGGGCGATACCCAACGGACTATAGCGCCTGATTCTCCGCCGCTACCACAACCTGTTACCCCTGATAAAACACAAAGACCTAATATTGCAAAAATAAAACCTTTCATACAGAGCCCTCCTCTTAAGACTGACCAGTGAAGGGTCGGTATTCCTGCCAAGGAGCTTGAGGAAATATAGTGAAAAGAGGATCATAATTAAACATAGTTTGAAAATTAGCAGGGAGTTGTTTGTATATTGAAAGGTGGAGGCTATATTTTTGAGTTCTAGCCTTGAAT
>RFPC01000255.1 GCA_009926305.1 bacterium | reverse complement strand
CTTTGAAAAGTGGCGCTGATAAGGATCGAAATAATGACGCCACTTCCATATTCCGTGACCCTCAGTATGGTTCTCAAAATAGTCTCTCAAAGGATTTGCGGGAGAGGCCACCGTTTCAATCTTTGGCGCCCCCTGCTCACGAAATGAAGACGCATACTGCAGAGCTCGAAGCCGAGGTGGCAGGGAGTCTATCAATTTCAGGAATTCCTTCGGGGAAGAATTGAACGCCTGAGCGGCTCTCTTGATTCTTTGAAAATGTTCTTTAGTTCTCTGTCTCATCTTCAACACTCTAGCTAAAGAGCGCGCAAATATCTGCGTCGCGTGACATTGACGGCAGTGGGCGTAAGCGAGATAACATCAAAACAACGGCTGTAAAGCGCGGTAATCCACAACCGTCTGTCCTAACGAGTCAGAGGGTAAAGGGAGTAATCCCCACCCAAAACACTCCAGAGAAGTCTTGCAAAGTTGAGAGGAAACCGATTTGCCCTTTAAGTACAACTCTGACTCCCGCAACACAAGACCCCTCAAATGTAAGAATAGCCCAATCATCAAGTGAGGAAAGTCTGCTCCCGGTTCTCTGCCGATGTCCCCTCGAACAGCACTCTTCGGCTATGGTTCTTTCCTCTCAGACCAAAATTTGCCGAGCGGTCCAGGACCCCAATTAATTTCAACGGTAATCCACGGAGCAAATCTTCCCTCACGCAAAAAAGGTTCGCTCCAGCTTGCTCGACATGTATCGGCACATAGCCCTTCTGTTCTGCCAAGCCTGACATAGCTGCTATCGAAGCTCCCCATGTTTCGGTCAAAGGAAAACTGCCATCTATGCCGACACGCTCAACCACCCTCACTCCGTGCCTGAGTGCAGAGTTGATTTCCACTACCACAATTTTCGGTCGAAATGATGAGGCTAAGGCGTGCCATAAATGAAAATCCTGCCCATCAACGTCTATTGAGAGTAGATCAAATTCACTCTCCACCCCTGTTTGATTGAGCAACCCAACAATGTTTTCCGGAGTGACGTACGACTTCAAGGTTTGAATTCGTGGCGTTTCGCAATAGCGCCGCTCAAGGGCAGCAAAATCGTCGCCATCAGCCTCCACAAAGACACCCGACCACCCCAAAATCTCCGCAAGAAATCGA
>RFPC01000254.1 GCA_009926305.1 bacterium | reverse complement strand
TAATAAATTGCAGTAGTACACCCTCTGGGTCAGTCTCGGAGAGAACACCTTTTAATTCGATTAGTTCACGGTCTGAGAATGGTGCAAGTATGTCTGTAAAGGTTCTCATTTCCCCTCTCCTTTGTTAATGCGATCCAGTTCTTTCATGAGATTGTTAATAGTGTCGATGCGTTTGTGTATACTCTCCATCCTCTTGTTGATGCCGTATCGTTGCATTACTCGGTCATTGTCCAGTGAGTCTTTAAATTCTTGCTTGATATCCTCCTTCTTTTGGGTTTTCTTTCTGAACTTATCTAGATAGATTACATTTCCCATTTCATCCTCCATGGACTGCGTTATGCAGCCCGTACTAGTTCGAGTGTCTTGGCGGTTAGTTGGTTGTTGAAGTCGAGCAACTTCTCAGCGTTCGTCAATGGCCTGAGCTTCTGGTATTTGTCATTGGTCTGGAATACCCTACAACCCTTGACCATGTTCTCCTGTATCACGTTAAAGCGATGCCATGCCGAATCTCCACGGTCTTTGAATCGTCTACTACTAGCCATGTTCTGTTGGTTCCTCACTTGGAAGAATTCCCTTAGTTCATCTTGCTTCACTCCACGCAGCATGAGAGCGAATTGTGCCAGTTCAAAGACTGCATCGTGGCTCATTGTCTTGTCTCTCAGGAGCTGCTTAGTCTCCTTGAAGCTCTCCATTTGCATCAGGACTAGTGGGATAGCCTCAGCGAATCTGTCTAGTGCAGAGCCTCGGTGCGATACTCGGACACCAACGTCCCCACTACCCAATTGGTTCTCGCACAAGATTCTGAAGTAGCCTGCCTCAAGACGCAGTGCGCTAGTGCCGTTGTGGCTGTTCAATAACATGAGATTGAAGCGCCCGTCCTCGTCGGTGTCTGTCTCACGTTCGAAGATTGACACATGCTTCTGAAAGCCTGAACCTTTGCTCTGCCTGTATCGGCTCTCGAAGAACCCGAAGTCAGCAAGGACACTATGAGCCTGCTCTGTGGACAAGAACACGTACTTATCAGAAACTGTGGATGCGGGTGCGGTAGCAAGCTTTGCAATATTGTTTGTCATAACCTTTTCTCCTTGTTTGTTGGTTATATCTATATATCGGTCAAAATTAATTTTACTTTAGTCTTTTT
>RFPC01000253.1 GCA_009926305.1 bacterium | reverse complement strand
CATCACGGTAGCAAATATCACCAGTTAATTCTTGATACTTACAAAGAGCTAAGACCACATGAGCTGTACCGCCAAGCTTAATCTCTCCATTGATTTCTCGGAGAAATCTTACATCGCCCTCAGAATCAGAAGACAAGAGATTTAGTGTCTCCGTATAAAGCTGAAGACCCCTGTCCAGCGCTCGCTTTGCCTGGGCCAAATGAATCGCTTGCCGCGTAAACTCCCAACCCTCAAGAAGTGAGTAAGTTGAACTAAAATGACGAAGGGTATTATACGTGGGAATTCTCTTGTCAAAGCAAGGCCAGCGTCCATAGCAGTACTCTCCGTCAGCGCCGATCTGCCTGCTCAGATAGTGGGTTGACCGCTTTATCAGATCAGACAGAACAACGCAGTCATTCCAGTCATTGATTATTCGATAGCCTCTATATGGTCCATCAGCTTCAAGAAGACAGGCAGAAGAATGATCACAGAATCCAGATAGGGTCGAGAAGAGAAACATCTTCGCCTCGTCGTCTTGCGGCCAACCAAAAGGCACTCCAAAGCGATCTTGGGAGAACCTTCTAAGTAGAGTTTCACGAGGGAAGCTTTGTTTATGTTCTGGCGAGTAGAGAAGGCTCCAACCGAGAAGTTCTGCCTCCGTAATTGGTGTTGACAATTTCTCGCCGAAAGCGATACCATATTTGAAGTAGTTTCTTTTTGTTTTACTGAAAAGTTTTTTCAAGTCTCCCCAGGAGATTTCAGTGATATTGACAGCCACATCAATCCGTGCCCAGCGCCAGAGTGTTATACGCCGAAGATTAGAGAAT
This sequence comes from bacterium, assembly GCA_009926305.1. Lineage (NCBI taxonomy): Bacteria > bacterium. Next base: position 335 of record RFPC01000253.1, on the reverse strand, counting down.
TTTTTGTTAGCGATAATTCTTTTACATGAATCACGAACTGTCGGCGCTATTGCATCAGCAGTGACTGCTCGAGATCGACCATCTCCAAGACTAAGAAAGACGAGCCTTTTGCCTATTCCAAGGATGCCGGAATCACAAGTACTTGTGCTAAATTGATTGTCGAGCTCATCCGCCAAAGCGATGAGCCTAGCCAATGGTCCAGACATAACCCCCAATTCGCGAAGTGACAAAGGCCTTCAAACCCAGCAATATCGTTATAGACTTATAAAGGAACCGATTCGAGATGGCCGCCGAAAACAATATAGCCCTACCCGCCCTGAACGAACTTCTGATAT
>RFPC01000252.1 GCA_009926305.1 bacterium | reverse complement strand
CGTACTGCTTCCCTATGAGCATTCACACCAAGTCTACACCATCCCAAAGCGGCTCCGTCCTTACTTTAAGTTTAACCGGAAGCTTCTTTCGAAACTTTACACAGCCGCCAAGCTTGCCTGGAATGACTTAGTAGAAGACGCCTTTCCCTCGGATTGGAAAACTGGCTCGGTGATGGCGCTTCACACTGCTGGAGACCTGCTGAACTTCCATCCGCATATCCACAGCCTTGGACTGCACGGTGCTTTAGACCCAGATGGGAACTTTCATCTCCTTAATTCAGTCGACACAGAGTATCTCTCTCGCCAGTTTTCTGAGTATGTGTTTGACGCCCTCCTTGAAGCAGAACTCCTAGAGCAACAAACGGTAGATGACATGAAATGTTGGGAGCACTCAGGCTTTCACGTCTTTGTTGGAGAGCCGGTATCAGCCGATGACGAAGACGCTCGGCGATTCCTTGCTCGCTACCTCAAGAAGTCCCCGGTGATGAACCCTCGGCTCGAAATCATTGAAACAGACGAAGAACCAATCGTTCGAGTCCACAAGCTGACTGATGACGGCTCTCAAACAAGAGACTTCGACCCGTTGTCGTTCCTTGCAGAACTCGCTCAGCACATCCCTGACATGTGGGAACAAACCACTAGGTATGTCGGTGTCTACTCAGCGCGCACTCGCGGTGCGAAACGTCTCCAGCTCGATTTTCCTGAACCCCTGCCTGAAATAGATCCCCCTGAGCACCCCTCTACCTATTGGGCAGCTTGTATGAAGCGGGTATTCGAGTTGGATCCGCTCGAATGCCCCAAGTGTGGCGCTACCATGAAAATTAAAGCGTTCGTACAAGAACAATCTGAGATAGAGCGGCTTTGCAAAAATCTCGGTGAAGTCCCTTGGAGAGCACCGCCACCCATCAAGCTCCCTCTACAGCACGCCGCTTAGAGCAAAACAACACCGTGAAAGATACCGGTGCAGAACAGGTGCGCTCAGAAACTGCAAAATTCGCACGAATATCTTGTACTCCAAATGCCCTCGTCAGTTGGGCAACCACTCAAGTCAGTTCCTCTCATCAAAAACAGCTTAAACAGCACTGAATCAAACGCTCAAAGCTATTGAGCAACTCTATTCACTCTAACAGACTAACAACTCGGCGCTTTTAAGATTTCCT
>RFPC01000251.1 GCA_009926305.1 bacterium | reverse complement strand
CTCTTTTAACTCTTCTGAATCAATCATTTCGGAAAAAATTTTATCAAACTCTTCTGATTTATCATCCATAAATTTTCACTTGATAGGACACGCACCATCTGCACATTCTAAATTATCTATTGAGAACTCATTCATGTTGTCAATAAAAAGTACATCATCCTTTATTTTGGATTTCATTTTAACATATTCAGATTCGCTAATCTCCTCATATGGAGCCATAGCAAATCCGTGATCACTGTGCAAGAGGAACGATACCGACTTTAATTTGTTCTTATAGTTCTTCTTCATCCACTTATAAGCGCGGTCGTCAGCGTCATCGTACTTGTAATACTTAACCTCTGCCGTACCCTCTTTGGTGATCTCGTTGACTTTCTTGTGAGTAACCTCTTTGGGCATATCAGGGTTGTTGTCCTCGCAGAAAACAAACACCTCGCCCAAGAGGTTGTACTCATGGAGAATCTCAATGAGCCTGTGGAGCAGACCTACGCGCTTTGCCCATTTCTCACAGAAGCGTAAAGACGCCATCGCCATGTCGCGATTCTTAGCCTTGGGGATACCTAGCCTAATCTTCGAGAGAGGAAGCTCGGTGTGCAGGTCTACCGCCTGACCCACAAAGGGGTCAGTCCTGTAGAAAAATCTGAAGTAGTTGCGTTGTTCGTCTTGGCTCTGTGGAAGCTCAAGAAAGTCTGTAGAGAGCTCAGGCGAATAAAAGTTGCCCCCCGACCCCATCTGAGTGCCCGATGTCGTCATAGCGATCTTAACGCGAGACTTCATCTCAGACGCGGTCAGAGAACGAGAAATCGCCTTCGAGCGCGGGAGGATTTTCCCGACCTCTCTTGGTTCTTCTTCACTCATCTTGCTTCTCTAGCTCCTTATCTTTCTTAACCACTACAGCAGCACACTTTTTCAAGAGGCGTACTTGGTCGGGGTCGCCTTGAAAGAATGCTACCCAAGAACCCCCCATTCTCGCGTACAATTCTGAAATGAAATCGAGCATCTCATCTTCAGGGTCTTTCTTGCCGAAGCTGAGTTGCAGGACTCTAGCGAGGACTCTGCGATCTGCTGTCTTTCTTTCTCTAGGGAGCATAGAGCACCTTACTTTCTTCCGCCCATGATGCGGTTTCTTAAGCTGTATTTGTCAGTCTTTGGAGTGCTTGGGGCGCGCCTCT
>RFPC01000250.1 GCA_009926305.1 bacterium | reverse complement strand
ACGAGAGAGAAAAGAAGATCAAGGATGAGTCGGCGAAGCGCAGGGAGAACCTAAAGCAAAAGCTAAGAAGATTCATCACGCGAATCCCGGCATTTATGTATCTCACTGATGACAGAGAAAAAACCATCAAAGACATCATTGAGCAGGTCGAGCCAGAACTATTTGCGAAAGTAACCGGGCTCTCACTCAAAGATTTCAAGCAACTTGTCGATTGCAGAGTCTTCAATGACTCAAAAATGGATGATGCAGTCTGGAAATTCAGATCTTTCGAGAACTCCAGTCTTTCTTACTTCCACGAGGAAACTCCGGAGACTCTTGGCGGATGGAGGCTTACCAGGGAAGAGAAGTTCGCTGCCCTTATTCAGCGTGGTCTTCTGAATGAAGGGGACGAACTTGTCTTTGTCCCAGCCGGAACCTCAGCTTTTGTCACCGACGACTTCGGCTTGCTCATTGATGGCATTCGGTATGCCGGCCCTGCTGAAGCAGCGAGGGCACTCGGTTTGGATGATGAGACAGAATCATGGAAAAGCTGGAGGCTTGGAGCGAAGACACTGAAACAGGTGATGTTGGGATGACCTGGAAATTATGTGATCTATATGTAACCGGGTATGGCTTCGTTTGTGAGAATGTAGACAACGCTCAACAAAGTCTCCTGTAATGGCCTTTAGGACTATCGCTAAGAAATCTGCGCAATTCATTCACGAATATGCCTCAGCTGCAGACATTCGCCTCAGGCTATTTAGGGTCGTGACCTTGGGAGAGAGCTTCACGAAGTTGCCCATGTATCCCATAAGCAATAACCCTTTGTCCACAAATTGCGCATACTGCTCCTAACGCGGTCTCTAGGCCATATTCTTGAGTGAGATAACGAACCTTCGGCAAGTGGTCGAACTGCAATTCATCTAACAACGATAGAGCCGGGAAAGCTCCTCCACCTACACTCTCGACTTTAGGAAGAGTATTTTCAGAAAGCAGTGATGTGTGGCGAGGGCAGGACGATGCTTCTTCCTGGTGCATGAAGCCACGCGCACATAGAAAGTCAGCCACGTCGCCGTTGATGTCAAATATGTGCCTCTCCTTGCTGAGCACACCAGCAATACTCAATCCAGTCAGCGACTTGACTCGACTTAGTGCAACGTAAGCCTGAGATTCTGCGAAGTAGCTTTCAG
>RFPC01000249.1 GCA_009926305.1 bacterium | reverse complement strand
GCATGTAACATGCTGAAATTATGAGGATTGGCTCTTTTGAGCCTCAAAAGAAGTTTTTCTTTAAGTGCTAGTTTCCTGTTATCATAAGAATATGAAGGGTTTTAAAACGTATAAGGCTTCAAGTAGTCGGTTTATTCGCTGGGTCTTGGATGTGATAGGTGGATTACTCTTTCCCCCCCAACCTGTGCCCGTTCGAGTAAGGACAACTGGCAAGGGAAAAAAGTAGTCAGCTTTGTTTCATCCGATTCGATTGTTGTCTAGAACAAGCATTCCAAATGAGAGGACAGAATTGTACGTCCGTACTCTATTGGTGGTTAGAGGAGTCTTTAAGAGAGACTCTCTATAAAGGGTTGAGGGATATAACCGTATCAGGCGAGTAAGCAATTTTAGAAAGCGAGTAGCTGTACAATGGAGATGCGCCAAGTTCATAACGAATTAGATGATCTTGCCCGGTTCGGTGGGTGTACGCGTCTGTTGGGGCAGTACAAGATCATTGGTGATGAATTAGAGAGTCTTGATTTGGAGATGCGCTCTCGTAGGGGGCGAGTAGACCCTGAGATATTACGAAATTTTCGACAAGCCTTAGCATTTATTTCAACTGAAGTATTATCTGCGTATCGTGAAGATCTGCTAGATCCGAATGTTTCATCTAGTGAGCTTTTTATACAGAGCGACCGGGATACGTGGAGAGTGCTAACACTTGTGCTTGGTGGAATTGCTCTCGCACTTGCTGTTGGTCTCGGTATGGCTTCTGCTGGCGCCTCTTTTCTCTTTTCTTTTTCCGTAGCATTTCTCTTGGCAGCGCCGTTTGCAATAGCTTGGCAGTATGCACCTCGGGAGGCGGTAGTTCGCCGTTTACGTTTTGCTCGATGGTTGATGAAAGAAATTGACCGTCGAAATGGCGGGTCGGGAATACGAGTGCGTATGCGTCGTACTGCCTCTGGCTTTCGCCCTCTCTGGGCGCCTTCAGTAGGGGGTAGTGTCGCAAGTTGTATGAAAATAGCAGTGCGTGATTAAGGCAAGCCCTTCGTTGATCTACTCTTCGAGCCTCTTATGGATGATTGTGTAATTACCTCTGATGGTGAATGCGCAAAAAAGAATGCCCGTGAGGAGCTAAGTACTCACGGGCATTCGAATGTCTTGTTAGTTCGATAAAGAGTTATGGAAAAT
>RFPC01000248.1 GCA_009926305.1 bacterium | reverse complement strand
ATATAATCCCCGCCGCATAGGACGGTGAAGAGGCTTGGCACGTCACTGTTGTTGTTCCTGCTCATCTAACCTCTTTAAGACGGAGTACAAGAGTAGTTTAATCTCCTCCAGCTCCTCGTGGATGTCCTGGTGGTGGAATCTTAATGGTCTTTGGATAATCTCTCGAAGCTTTTTCTTTTTCATGGGAGTGGAAAATTAACGGGCACGGATGGATTCGAACCATCGACCTACGCTTTAGAAGAGCGCTGTTCTGATCCTCTGAACTACGTGCCCATGGAGACTGGGGAACGAAAAAGCTTTCACCGGGACTCCCGGACCAGCCACGTAGATACTATACCACCGTCTCGCAGGTGCGCAAGTCCACGATGGTGACGAATCCCTCTCCTTCCTCCGTCTCCCATGTACTGGGATGAGAATCTCGGGCCTGCTTAGCCTCCTCCAAGGTATCCCAGAGGGACACCGGATAAGAGCTCACACCGCACTCTATACACCCAACCTGAAACACCAAGTAGTTGGCCATCTTAGTTGATATACACAACAAGGGTACCCTACCATATTACCACATGTACGAGGAGAACTGCGAACACCTTGAGGCTATGTGTGAGCAGTACGATCTGGTCGCAGTGAGGAACGATTACAAGGAAGCGTTTGACATAGCCATCTCTATATCAGTTTGGGAGTATATGCGCATAGGCGCATTGACGTATAGAGAGATGAGGCTTGTCCCATGGAGACTCTTAGAGAAGAGGATAGTAGGATGGATACTCAATGAGAGTTTTTAGGCTTACTCAGCCAGTCTGGAATAATCTTGATCTGGCCGTCCAGCTTACGGAGTAGATACCGCCCTGTGCGGACGGCTATGGGCTTTACTACCACTTCGGCGAACATTACTCCGACGAAGGAGTATAGCGCAGTGTGGACGTCTGTGGGTGAAATTTCAGTCATTTTTCTTAGCAATAATCAGGTCGATTGGCTCTAAGCACTCTGAGAGCCTGTAGGAGAGCTCGTACCCTGGTTGAAGGTGTTTGTACCTGAGAGGGGGTTTAGGCCCCTTTAAGAAGCTTCTAGCCACCTCTGAGAGCGTTGTATAAACGTGTACCTCTTGTGACTCGTAATCGTAAGAGATCGTGGTCTCGTTGAATTCAAATTCCATGGCCGGGGTTCTGCTCC
>RFPC01000247.1 GCA_009926305.1 bacterium | reverse complement strand
TGTGGTGGTGTATTCAATCACGCTGCCGAGGTTAATCTCCTGATCCACTTCGGTGAAGGTAAAGCCATTGTCTTGCACAATATTAGCGAGGTTCTGTGCGCCTGTAGCGAAAGTTATTCTGACCGCTCCATCATTACCACTTACTCGCTCAACCACATGAGGGTGAAATGAGTTAATAAGGTCTCGTGAACTTTGCGTTCCAGATTCAGAACAGGTACTCGATTCAACGGATGGAAAAGCGGTTAATCCCCAAGTACCCGCTAGTTTATCACTGCTACCACCGCCACCGCCTCCACATCCTTGGAGAACTAGAAAGAATCCACATGCTAGAGCTGAAATAAAAGACTTCATGGTATAGACCTCCTGCGATTAGGTTTCTGGCGGCTTTATAGCATGAGAACCTGATATGGGTCATTCGTTATATGACACTATCTCTAGGTGCGTTCTGAGCGACTTGAGCAACGAAGAACAGAAAATGAAGAATGAAGAACAGAAAACAGAGAATGGAGTTTAGGGCGTACCAGAGCCGCTACTACTAGAATCCTATTCATCCCCTACCCCACTGCAATTCTTTGCACCCCTATAAGAAGCAAATGATCCGAAGATAAGGACACGTATAGCCTCAGACTGCCTTCATGACGAGATTCTGTTATTCCCCTACAGGCTTACGCTAGGCACGTCATGAAAGCGGAATACCATCATGACGAGATTCCTGAGGCGTCGCAGACTCTTAACTAGCGGGGTCATGACGCCTTTTATCTTGCCCTTCTGTTTCCACCACTATTTTCACCTCTAGGCATCTGGTCAGGGATGCTTCGCATGGAAAAAAGCCTCTAGCGCGGGTCTCTTCTATCCCCTAGCCTACTTCCATTCTCTGTTTTTCATTTTCTGTTTTTCATTCTCTGTTCTTGGAGTGTTTATGAAGTCAGTCAATTCAATCCTAAGCGTAGTAAACGCTAAGGGCGGGGTCGGTAAGACCACCACGGCGATCTCGATAGCGGGATGCTTAGCGCGGCTAGGGTATAAGACTCTAGCTATCGACACAGACCTACAGGCGAACCTGACTCATTCACTAATCGGTAGGGAAGGGGATCATAAGTGCATAGCGGATGCCTTAGAGGCTGAGGAGCCGTTAGACCGTTACATCATCGAAACGCACATCCCTAACCTG
>RFPC01000246.1 GCA_009926305.1 bacterium | reverse complement strand
ATTTTTTAAACTCCTTTTTATTTAGATTTAGGCTTTGACCAACACGCGGATAAGGTCACCATCAGCAGCAGCTTTGCTAAGAGCGAGTCCAACCAACTTCTCACCAGCGGCGAGCGCGGTCACTTTCTTAGCGGCAGGGTCATAAGCGAGCTCAGCTCCGACGCTCAATGCACCATCAGCTTCGCACACCACGACTGAGCCGAGGATGCCGATTTCGAGTTTCTCTCCCACTGCGAATGATTCGACGATTGGGTTAGTCAAAACAACACCGAAGTGTGCAGCTGTTTCGTCCGCACCAACTGCGACGTAGGGCATTTCTCCCGCCGGAGTTGCGCTAGACAATACGACGAACTCACCAGGAACGAGAACATCCGAAGCCGTTGCAGAATAAAACTGCACGCTCATGACGTTGCTGACTTCACCGGCAATCTTTGAGCCTTTGAGTGTTTCGAGAGCGAATTGGTTCTGATTCAATGCCATGACTAATATCTCCTTTTATTTATTTCTTGGTTCCATAACGTGAGCGACCCAATGCAGCGCGTTCGTGAATTGTTTGATAGCCGCTTGCACCGTTGTCCATGATTGATTTGAAGCTTGCTTGCTTGAGAGCGTTGAAGCGTTCATTGGTCTGCTTCAGGCCATCTGCAAAGCTGAGAGAGTTCATCTTCTCTTCTTCGTCCTTCATTTGTTCTTTTTCTTCTTTTTCCTCTTCTTTCTCATTATCTTCAACTTTACAAAGTTGATCGAGAACTTCTTTCTCTTCTTCCTTCTCAGGTGCTTCTACTTCGATTTCGATAGCGGGAGCAGCTTCTTCTTCTTTCTCGACTTCAGCCAACAAAGCATCGACTTCGGCGTTCATCTTCTCTTCGTCGTCTTCCTGCATAACCACATGCTCAACGTCTACCGGCTGAGCCTTGGCTTGTTTGTACGCTTGAACTAATTCGTTCAGCGCAACCTTTTCACCGTCGACTTCGATTTCCATTTCCGAGGAATTTTCTTTGACTTCCTCAGATTTCGTCCTGAACAATCTAAACATACCAACTCCTTTTACAGCGATACTCTCTTTAAGCGTAAGTGAGGGCTTTTGTGATTGCAAGTTACTCGAATTGTAAAACTTCGGGTTGACGGCCATCTCGTAGCGGGGATGTTCAACAATAGCGAGGTGAAGGTA
>RFPC01000245.1 GCA_009926305.1 bacterium | reverse complement strand
GTGGAGCACTCGTTCAGTGCAAGGGGCTCAAGCCCAGGCAGTACTTCAAGCTCAAAATGACAAACTGGATTCACCCGAAAGGCTATATCACGTATAGTCTCGGTATGTCACCGAGTTCTCCACAACTGAATGCTATTGAGTGGGCACTGAAGAAGAGAGAGGCTTTTTTCTCACTCCATGGCCTTACTTCTTTTTATGGAGCGGAGCCTCATCCACTCTTAGAGCAGTTTCCCAGAAGCTCTCTTTTTTGCAAACAGACCGACTACAGCAAAGCAATGGCACTACAGGCGAGCGGATTTTCCTTAGCGTCGATTGACCTCTCGCCTTACCATTATGATTTTTTGATTATCAGTGGCACCAAATCAAGGGCATACAACGAGCAGTTATTGCAAGAGGCAGCCATAGAGGCGAAACAGGATGCGACAATGCTTTTCTGCCTTGAGTCGAAAAGCGGAGGTGATGCCCTTGCAAAGCGACTTGCAGCTGAACTCTCCAGTCCGATAGAGGTCGAGTCAAAAGCACGATGTAAGTTCATTCTCTTCAACAGCGAAGCTGTGGGAGAACTTCGCAAGCGCCCTTACAACCACTCGTCTTATGTGAAACATGATAGCAGAACCTATTCGACTCACCCTGCCCTGTTTAGTTGGAGTGAGCCGGACAAGGGTTCTCTGTTTTTTGAAAAACTATTACTAGAAAGTGATGAGTGTATTTCTGGTAAGGGAGCTGACATTGGGTGTGGCTGGGGCATGCTTGGATTTTCACTCCTTCATTATGCACCTCAGATTGAGAGGGTTACTTTTTTAGATACGGAACGTTATGCAATACATGCGGTTAAGAGGAGTATAGAGCACTTTGGGTATGGGCAGCGGGCAAATGCTCTTTGGGGTGACGTGCGACAATGGAACACGCCTGAGTTTGACTGGATTGTCTCGAACATTCCGTATCATTCGGGACGGAGCACTGACTACGTCATGCAGATTGAATTTGTGCGGGGTCTCATGCGGGGGCTACACCGATCGGGAGTTGCGTATGTGCTTGCTCACCACATTCCACCTGTGCATTTCTCTGAGGCACTTGAGGGCGTATCAGTAAGAGTGCTTGCGGAAGCTCAACCGTATTGGATTCTTCGATTATCGTATAACTCCTGAGCTAAGGGGCATGACGTCGATAAAAATGGTCGGTTTTGCCG
>RFPC01000244.1 GCA_009926305.1 bacterium | reverse complement strand
TAAACGCTGCGAAGCAGGCGGGGATAAATACGAAGGCGGGATATGCCGGCGTTGTTGGAAACGCACTGGTGGAGTCTACTGTAAATCTCGACCCAGCTATAGAAAACATAGAAGGTAGCGGTGCCTTCGGAATTTTCCAGTGGAAAGATAGTAGAAGGGCAAATCTCGAAAAATTTGCTAAAGAATCCGGAAGATCAGCGTCTGATTTTAGTACTCAAATGTCATTTTTTGTAGCAGAACTGAATCCGAACAGCCCTTATTACGACTCCACTTCAGATGCAATAGCCCCTGGCGGGAATCTTGCCCAAGCTATGAACTCTGCCAAAAGTCCGGAGGAAGCCGCTACATTGTTCAATGCGGCATATGAGAGAGCTCCCGGCCAAGGAGAAGGTCCAAGGCAGAACTACGCTGTAGAGATCTTTAGCGAGATGGATTGCGTAGCGGAATGATAGCAAGGGTACTGCTGGGGTTATTTTTTCGAGAAATCCTGCAAGAGTCTGCTAAAAAGATAGTTAAAGAGCAGACTACTAGGCAGCTCTCGGACTCCGTGAGGGTAGAGTTCCTGCGTGCTGTCACTGAGGGGTATACCAAAGAGCTAACCCATAACATCGGTCAATATGTCCGCTCCCTGGGCGCTGTCAGCGTCGAGGTTAGTAGCGACAATGCAGGGGAACGCCTACTCTCCGCACTTCAAACTTCTCTTCAGGCACTAGAAATTGAGCTGGAGAGTCAAGGTCCAGAGTCTCCGGTCATACAATACCTACAGCGAAGGTATGGCGAGGAATCCGCCACTCTTGTGGGGAGGGAAAGCCGGCCAGTTTACTCGAGGGTATCGGGATACGATCCCCGATCTTTCCCCGACCAGCCCTGGCTCAACAGAGTCCTCGAGGAATCCCCCGAGGTGACAGAAATCCTCGCCGAAGAGGCGGCCAGAGTCTTCGATCTAGTTTTTCCCGAAGTACTTTGACCCCTTCGACGTATTTTCCGAAGCATCGAGGACTTGGAACTCAGCATTGAAGGAGTGATAGTCAAACCAACTCTCTGCCATATCGACAGACTCCAATTTACAAGTAGCTCCTCGGCATTTTACCGGAATCGTCTCAAGATCGTACTGATTTTCTCTACACCACTCCTCGACTAATCGGATAAACGGATAGACGTGGTCGACATGATACGGTCCGAGAATTGGTTTACCACTAA
>RFPC01000243.1 GCA_009926305.1 bacterium | reverse complement strand
ACATGCATTAAGCCTTCTCGCTGGACTTCGAGAGCCTAGCTCTTTCCACTTTTCTTTGACCTCTTTAAGATCCTTTTGAAAAGTGCTTTCAAGGTAGTGCTCGCTATAAAAGTCAGACGAGTTGTTGATAACAGTGGAAAGACTCATCTCACACTCCCTCTATAACAAGTACAAGTTGAGTGGTCGGTGAGTCAGCAGGAGTAAATTGTCGCTTCATCCATTCCTCACGACTCTTAAGATGGCTTTCCATAAACTGCTCTTTGAATTTAAGCCTTCTGTAGTGTGGGCTATCTGGTGAAAGCGATTCTTTTTTCTCATCTAGGAATTTTCTTCGTCCATCTGCCCACTTCCTAAGCCGCCTCTGTTCTTTCCTAAGTCGGGTCGCAAGTCCGTCACTAAAATGCTTTTGATTCAGGCTTTTTAAGTGTTCAAGGCTTGCTTGTACCGCAGAAGCGCGCATAAAGTTGGCAGTCTCAAGCTTTTGATCCCCACCTAAGTTTACCTGAGCATGAAAGTCAGCTCTTTCAAGCACTTCTTTAAGAGGAAAAACTTGGGGTTCAGATTTACCGCCGGGAAGAAATTGAACAGCATGGGCTGAAGACACAAGCGGACTTCCAGCTTTTGAGCTCAGTTGTCCTATAAAGCAAAACAATAACTCTCCAGTGTCTAATGCCGACGACGTTATGTAAGGAGCTTCCCCCCTTCCGTGCAACATGAGTAACCGCTCTGTTACCCACTGGAGAATTGGATGCTGGTCAGTTAGTAGGGTCTCCCGAGACCAGTGCCCTGACATGTTACGCGCTGCTTCTATAGCACGCACAACACGGTGGTCATGATCTGTAAGGTGAAATTCCCCATCTTCAGGGTAGGCCTCAGAGGGAATAACACTTGCGCCAAAGATAACGTCCGTCTTTACATCCTCTGACCCAAGGTATCGAGCGAGGTCTTCAGGCGGTTGGAGAAGAAGGAGCTCCCCTCTATCTTCTATCTCCGGGTAGCTTTCCTGCTCAGCTTTGAAGAAGCGGTAACCCTGGATTAAAAAATCCTGATCGGATAACAGTCGAAGTCTTGTTAATTCTTCGCGAACTTCATCTTCTTCACCCTCATCGTCATCTTGTAAAAGTGCAATCAGATCCTCATCCATCTCAACACGAGCTTGCTGGATGGTGTTCTCAAGACTAGCTGGCGAATCATTCGGAT
>RFPC01000242.1 GCA_009926305.1 bacterium | reverse complement strand
TTGGTTTTGTTATCGAAGGGCGATCGTCTGCCATTCTATTACCTACTCTAAGGATCTATTATCTTTTGTATCTTTAAACTTAGACTGATCGATATAGACTACGTCGAGATCGAGGATAATGTCACGCAGTTCATCTGCTGTAATCTCTCCTTTCTCGTATCGCTCAATGGCTTCTTCAGCTCCATCTACAATTACATTTTGCCCAAGAGTGAGAATGTTTATTCCTTTTTCCATTGTTCTTGTTCCTCGCGAGTTTGATTAGTGATGTCATAGAGTTGTTGTTGCCACTTCTCCTCAAAAGAGGCAATGTGGTGGTGCCATTTCTTTGGCCATTCAGCAGCGGAGTAGCGATGCTCTAACTCCTCAGGAAGGCGGGTGGTGAAGACTTTTCGTAAGGCTCCCACCCCCGCTGCTACAAAGTTTTTGCGATTCTTCGTATAGTATTTTTCCAAGACCTCCAAAGGGACGTAGGGGAAAATCTTTTCAAACTCAGAGAATAGCGGCGAGTTTTTAATATCGAAACGATTCTCCTCTGTAGTTTTTTGGGAGACATATTGGTACGCTTCATCGAGCAGATCTCCTATGAGTGTGATGTTGAATGGACATTGTTCATAGTCATTAATTTCTTTCCAGAAGACTTTGAGAGATTCATAAGCAGCAACAATACTATGCTTGCTAAATTTTGAAAACCTAGACTCTAGGTCTTTTTTAAGCGCTTCTACATAGTGAGCGTCTGGAGCATCTGGCCATTTATGAACACGATGAGCACATCCAGAGGCCCAAAGGAATGCAAGAAGAAGGGTTTTAATCCGCCCTTCTTTTAGATCTTTGAGCGGGAGGATGCTATTGTCTTGAATGTGGGAGTACCAACTCTCAAATAATCTCGAAGAGCGATCATTGGCTCCCTCCCAGATTTTAGTCTTAGAAACCATGCCCAGATGCTTTTCATTACAAGCACCATAAGAGCTAATAATGTTAAACTTCTTATCCTCCTCAGAGAACTCTGAATCCAGCTTAGCAACCGGGGCTTTTTTGCTCCCTGAGAAGCTTTGTCTTAACTCCTCTATTTGAATCTGATGAGCAAATGTTGCCTCTGTTTTCCACTTATCATACTCAAGAATCCTCTCTAAGATCACCTCATTTGCAAGTAGGGGGAGGCCCTGATCGGTCTTTAGTTCCGTGGCTATATTAAGCAGTTGC
>RFPC01000241.1 GCA_009926305.1 bacterium | reverse complement strand
TTTGATCAGGTTTGTAAGGGATTAACGGCCTTAGGAATCTCTTTCGAATTAGATCCATACTTGGTACGTGGCATGGACTATTATACACGTACAGCCTTCGAATTAAGCAGCCCTGATTTAGGCTCGCAGGATGCCTTGGCAGGAGGTGGTCGATACGACTTATTAGTAGAAGAAATTGGAGGAAATCCTACTCCAGCCGTTGGATTTGCTGCAGGAATGGAACGCCTACTCATCGCTTGTGATGAACTGGGTATCTCATTGACCCAAGATAACACTCTGGACGTGTACATCGTATGTTTGGGGGATGAAGCCCGACATTGGGGATTATCTCATGTAGCTAAGTTACGAGCTAAAGGATACTCGGCAAGTATGGACTACATAGGTCGATCGATGAAAGCCCAGATGAAGGAAGCCAATAGAGAACAAGCAAAATACACACTCATAGTCGGTGAGCAAGAACTCGAAAATCAAGTGTTTGTACTCAGAAATATGTCGGAAAGTACAGAAGAGTCTGGCTCCTTTGAGGAGTTAATTCACAAACTCCAATCATAGGATTTAAGTAATACTATCGAGCCATTCTCTTAGCTCTATGATATCTTTTGGATACCCAAGAATAGAGAGTACATCTCCGGATTGAAGTCTCGTCTTCCCTTTCGGAATAACGATATCATTGTTTCGTTCAATGATCGTAACCAGACACTCTCCCGGTAATTGAAGTTCCATAATAGCCTTATCAATCCATTCTTCCGTGGGTGTATTTTCCTGTAATCGAACGTGAATCAGTCGTTCATCCGAGAGTAATACCTGCTTCAATTCACGCTCGGATTTTGCGGCAATCCAACGATCCAAGAATTCTTCGGCCTCAATTAATTCTGCCATATGGCCAATAATTCTCATATGAAGCAATGGCTGATCTTCTGGAGTAATGAGATAGATCAAGGCGTGTATTTTTTCCTCACCAAAAGCTTCTAAGGTAAGCCCTCCCTTACATTGAATGGACACCATCTCTGGCATTCTAAGCCCCTCTAATTGCACATATTTAAAGTATACCCCTTTCTTCAGGCGGACTGCTTGAGTAGCTATGTCGGTGAATGCATCCGCCCAACCACTGTTCAGGTTGGTATCTTTGCTTAATCTGGCTTCTAAACTGTCCACCGCCTTTTGAGACAAGATGGCCAGATCTCTATCGACCGATTTTGCT
>RFPC01000240.1 GCA_009926305.1 bacterium | reverse complement strand
CCCGACAATTTACTAATCGCGCTAGCTCCTTCTACTGTCCACGAGGTAGGCGATGTCAGCCTCAGAGATATCCCCAATCCACTAAGATTAATAGTCAGACCGTCAGCAGTCTCGTACTGATCGAGATCCAGGATGACAGCGGATTCTGTCCCCAGAATTGCAGATTCGGAGAGATTAGTAGTCCCGTCCGTATCTTTAAGCTCAGACTCAGACACGGTAACCGCTCCGGTGTCCGAGTTAAAGGAGAATTTGATAAACCCGATATGTTGAGGGGTAACCGGGGGTTTGTAAAACTGAGCACTGGGTCCGCTATGCAACCCTGGGTACGTTCCATTTCCGTAGAAAGAGTCGAGAAAGTTTATCCTGTCTTGAATCCTAATCCTCGGAGTTATAGAAACCGTACTCCCTAGACTACCCCCTCCTACGCTGGCACCAGCCAGTCTGCTAAGAAAACTCCTGTCAATCCCCTCATCGACGAAGTCCGAAGTAACGTTCCAATCTAACGCGTCATAGGGGCCGCCATACTGATTTGTTTCAGCGCTTTCAGTTATACTTATCTTACGCAGTATGTTATTGAGACTTTCTCCTCTGTCTTCAACGTCAGATAGAGCGGAAGATCTCCTTAAACCAATAAATCTCGCTCTGCCACTCTTCCCCGGTGCTTCTTTTCTCAACCTCCTTATCAAAGGTTGTCCAGTTAAACCAAGGTCTCCGCTGACTCTGGTCGCCATAAATCGTACGTTACTATTCCTAATAAGCTTTCAACGTTGAAAGCAGGGTAGAGGGATACCTAACTATGTCTAAGAATATATTCGAAAGTAGCGCTTTTTTAATAGCCGAGCTCGTCTTTTGCTTAGCCTTTCTCGCTGCATGCGAGATTCCAAACTGGACAAGGGGGCCCTTTTCACCCAACCAGTGTGTTGATCGTTGGATGTTTTCAGCGGGCCTTTTCTTTCCCTCTAGTCTACAAAATCCCGGTGTTACTTCGCCTCGTATAGGTCGGAATAAGACTTGATTACTTCTCGTACAAAATCTGAACGGACAATATCGTCCATACCAAATTCTACGCAGCCTACAAACCCCTCAAGGTGATGTAGTCTAGACCTTGCATCGCTCAAGCCGTCACCTCCATATCTCTTAGACAGATCTCTTTGAACGACATCGCCGAGAAGAGATATCGTACTATGATCGCCTAGACGTGACAAGATGGTTAGGACAGAGTGATCCGT
>RFPC01000239.1 GCA_009926305.1 bacterium | reverse complement strand
GTCGAATAGTAAAAGACGAAGAAGCGCACAGGGGGAGGCATTTACTATGGGATATCATCCTCGGATTGAAACAAGTGAGTACACAGATTTTCTCACAACACGGACAAGAAACTCTCAGCTATGGTTTGTAAACAACCAAAGGCTACAAGAAGCGATTCTTGGATACGCAGCGAAGTATACGACGATTCATAACGTCTCCCTCTATGCACTCGCCATTGAAGGGAACCACATCCAAGCTCCTGCTCACTTTAGTAACGGAAATAGAGCCCTCTTCATGCGAGACTTTAACGCAAGTGTCGCTCGTGCCGTTCCACGGTACTGTCAGAACTATCCAGGGGGAAACCTCTGGGGAAGACGCTACTCTCAGGAGTTTCTCCCTGGGGAAGCAGATGTAGAAGAGTACTTCTTTTATACCGTGCTCCAACCAGTACAAGATGGGCTCGTAGAGAAGCTCTCAGAGTACCCAGGGTATAACTGTTTTCACGATGCAGTGTGGGGGATAAAGCGGAGGAAGAAAGTCGTTAACTGGGGGGCGTTATATGAGGCGCGTCGGTGGAACCAGAAGGTGAGTGTAAAAGAGTACACGGTAGAATACGTACTAGAGTACAAGCGGTTACCTGGGTATGAGGAGCTCTCACAAAAGGAGTACGCCCGGGTGATGCATGAGAAGTTAGAAGCAAGGCGGGTGGAGATAGTAAGAAAGCGGTATGAGTCAGGTAAGGGGTTTGCTGGGAGGAAAGGAGTAAAGTCTATTACTCCTGGTGCCTATCCGCGTACTACGAAGCGTTCTCATGCAAGCTCACATCGGCCCAGAGTCTTATGTGTTTGTCCTAAGAGGCGTGCAGAGGCTCTTAATTGGTATTTTGAGATGTACTTTGAGTACCAGAAGGCTTCTCGGAAGTACCGGGTTGAGGGGGAATTCATGTTAGAGTTTCCTCCTGGTATGTATAAGCCACCGCTTCCGCCAGAAAGTGCTGCACCGGCACTGCAAGCAGCATAGTTTCTTAACTCGGTGAGAGTTCAGATTTCAGCTAATGTGTTGAAGTGAAGAGAGAGCTACTGCCTCTCATGGCTTCTCCGCGCTGTGACTCTACTAAAAGACACCGTAATGCCCTCACAGCCCCCTGTATTACACTCGTAAAACGAAAACTCCTCGTTCACGGCGCACCTTCTAAGACTCATTCATAACACTTCGCAATAATATGACTCCTCGCGGTCGTGTGCCCTCTG
>RFPC01000238.1 GCA_009926305.1 bacterium | reverse complement strand
GAAGGAATTCCCATCCGAAGACTCGGATAGAGTAGGAGCGACGGGGCTTTCTTTTTTTTTTACAGGCTGGATATCTCCAAACGAAGCTGCCTTCCAAGTTTCATAGTCATGAGTAATTCCGAGATCAGAGTGCATTTTTCTAATGTTCTGCTCATCAGACGTAGTATTCTCAAGCCATGTAGCATAATCTTCCTTTACGCCAAGATATGCGTGTAATCTTTTAAGGTACTGTTCGTTCATTTTTAGATGTCATTTGGAGACCACTGCTGAGCTTCAATCCCAATGCTTTCTGGGTCGTTTATGATCTGATTCAAAGATACGCCATTCAGCTCATCCAGTCCAAGCTTCTCAAGCTGTTGGATCTGTCCAACGTGAGATATATTGTTTGGGTCTAAAGTAATCGTTCTAGACTCTATGCCCTGAACACTCTTGCCTTCTTGAATGCGATCAAATGAGTATGCCCCACTAACTTGAAGGATGCCGTTTACCGCTCTTATTTCCTGAGGTCTAAATTGACCCATCTCCCCGTCTTCGAGAGTCACGTTCATACTCCCCTTGATCCGATTAATAGGGATTACAACCTCTCTAACGGTTTCTTGCACCGTTGTTGGCATGGGAAGGGCGCCTTCAAGTATTGTCTCAAACTCATCTCTAGGCACTGGTCTGTCTATAACTCTAACTGAGTCATAAAGGTTCTGTCTGGCTTCTTCCTCTGCAGCAGCTTCTCTAGCGGCGCGCTTATCTCCTTCACTAGCCGTTGATGTTGGTTTGCTTTGATTCCACGCGTCAAGAGCTTCATTAATCCACATGTCTGTAGCGCTCTGAATATACTGATCTGGATTTTCCATAACGACACTCTCTTCCAACCCTTTTTCTTTTGCGTAGTGTCTAAGAGCTTGAGTTCTGTGTTTTTCGTTTTCTTCGATGCTGTTCTTTACGAACTCTGTAACCTCAGTCTTGTCATCAAACTTTCCGTCGTCACGCTTTCTAAAGTGAGTAAAACCGCTAAAGTCTGCGGGCTCAAGGCCAGGGTCAAACGGGTTCTTTTCTCTTTGCTTTATGCCAGACACCTCGTTACCCTGAGCGTCAAGGTATACGAACTTTCCGTCTTTCACCGTCATAGAGCCAGCCTGCATGTCTGACGCGTTAAGGCTGTTATAACGGTTTTGAAGCTCTTCAGGCGTCAATGTCTCTACGAAACCGTCATCTTCGTAATAGTTTTCTTCTGGT
>RFPC01000237.1 GCA_009926305.1 bacterium | reverse complement strand
GATTTTCTGGCAAAGTATGTCAAGTCCAAGAAGGACGCGGCAGCGATTCTCGCGGTTGACACTTCTATTATCAAGCCCACGCTCGGGTATGTTGCCAAGATGGCAACGAACGGTCTGGAGTTTCCTACTGTTCTTGAGAAGTATAAGACCAAGCTCGACGAGTATATCGAAGAGTTGATCGTCGAAGGCAACGAGGTTCTTGCCTCAAAGCAAGCCAAGGCTGCTGTCAAGGCTGCTGCTCCCGTCATTTCTATTCAGGAGCGCACTCGCGAAGCTGCGCGTGAACACATCGGTTTCATCGAAGGTGAGATTGATGATTTCATTGCTTCCGGGTGTAAGAGCAAGTTCAGTACGTTCGAGTATCTTCAGAAGATTGGTGTGAAGGGTGGGTACATGACGTACATCATCGAACACTTTCAGCCGATCTATGAGGAGATTCAGGAAGCACTTCGCGGTGAAGACGAGCAGTTGGTCGAGGGATATTCTTTTTTGACCAAGCCTCGCAAGCGAAAGCTGATTGCCTTCTATGCCAACATTCTCAACGATTGTCGCGAGTGGCAGAAGGAGAGTCGTGGCAAGCGCAAGTCTCGCAAGCGCAAGGTCAAGACGCCGAAGGATCTCGTGAAGTCTCTGAAGTTCAAGGAGAGTGACACCGAGTTCAAGATCGAAAGTGTCAAACCCGAAAACATCATTGGTGCCACTCAGGTTTGGGTCTTTGATACGAAGACTCGATTCCTTCACAAGTACGTTTCCGATATTGGAATGAGTGTGAAGGGTAGCACGCTGAAGGAGTTTGACGAGGATCAGTCATTCAAGAAGAAGATTCGTGAGTCTTATTGCGAGCGTGTTCTGGATGACGTAGTGAATGGTGGCAAGGTCAAGCTGCGAAAGTCGATTGCTGACATTGCTGCCAAGGAAGTTCCGGTGACTGGGCGCATCGGAAAGGAGATGGTGATTGTGAGGGTGTTGAAGTGACAACAAGAGATCATGTAGCAAAACTTGTGCGTGAAGCATATGATTTAGGAACTGAAAGCCAGCGGCTTCAAACAAATGAAGATCCTAGAATCTCGATTATGATGATCGTAGATGAGATCATGCAGCGTTGCGATTGTACATGCACATGCTCGGTGGAATCATATCATTGCCCGGTTCATTGGGAGGAATAGTGATGAGGCAGTTTAGAAAGTTTTTGAATGAGGTGATGAACCTTCCTTATAAAGAAAATCTAAATAGCCATGAACACGAAAAGTCTGTTCGTGA
>RFPC01000236.1 GCA_009926305.1 bacterium | reverse complement strand
ATTAGAAGAGATTACTAGGGGGCAGCAATGGACTTTGTAGCAATAGATTTTGAAACTGCTAATGAGGACCGAGGCTCCGCCTGCGAGGTGTCCCTTGTTCGATTTTCAAAGGGGCAGCCCACAGAGAGTTTCACAAGATTTCGTTGACTACCTTTTGAAGGTAACTTCGATTTAGCCAAAAAGCGTATTTCTTCTCCCATGTCCCCTGGGGAGTCATCTGAAGGTCTTTTGCATTTCTAGCCTTTGGGCGTACATGTGAGACTTCATTTTCAGAGGACTTAGGGAAGTCGTAGTTGCCAGCGATGACTCGCCTTTTTGTCTCTTCCCAGACCTCCCTTGCCATTTCCCGCTCCGCATAAGGCATATTCCAATAGCCGACTTTTTCTAGCACTTCAGAGCCGTCAGATTTCTCTTTGAATATGGTGAATAGGAACCTGCGCTCGATACGACGACGGAAATCTGAGTCATCCCAAGACTCTTCCACAATTTCCAGATACTTAAAGCTTGGAAATGACATAGCCTCCCTAAGGCTGCCCGAGGCTTTCGCTCGGATGGTCTTTAGTTCTATGTCAGCCTTCTGAAGCTCAGGCACCGATGAGCCGCCGTTAGAAAGTATTGACAGCACTAAAGCTCGGTGATGACCCTTGTTTGAATCTGGTGAGCTGTCGACACCAGTGCGCTCAGCTATCTCTCGAACGGTGAGACCTAGGAATGGAGAAAAGACTCTTGAGGTCGCAGACTCTAGGGTCGCATCGGCAGCATGCAATAGCGCATTGTCCTTTTCCCCATGTAGCAGCGCTGTCAGATAGCTGCTCTTGATGGCGAAAGACCTAGGTTTGGAGAGCACTGACGAGTGGGGCTGCTTCTTCAAACCCCTGCCTTTTCCAGCTCCACTTGTAATTGCTTCCAGGTAAAGAGTGTCCCCCGAGGACAGTTCGTGGGCTTTCCCTTCACGAACAATCTGTTGAATCCGTTCATAATCCCGCTTGAACTGGGCAGTATCCACAGATTGCGGGTCAGTAAGGTCAATTTGAAGCTGCAGGTGATGAAACTTCAGGTCTGCAAGCTCAAGGGTTTCGTCATAAAGGTAAGTGAGTAGGAGCATCTTGCCGCACTTGCGAACCAATCGTGATTTCAGCCAGGTCTCTGTAGCTATTTCGAAATAATCGATTGCTGTGAGTTTGAGGCGCTCTTTGGCTTCCAGCCGTCCATTCTTATGAGTCAAGCCCGTGGTCTTCAGCTCGAGGCCTGCTTTTTGAAAGTCTGGTTCAGGTTTATTACTCACTTCC
>RFPC01000235.1 GCA_009926305.1 bacterium | reverse complement strand
GTGGCAATCGTCATTATTGCGTCATCAGCATCCAGTTGGCATAGCCTTTGAAAATTCTTGATCCTCCAGTCGCTGGCGCATATTCCTTGAAAATGATCGCTTGCGCTAATGAGGTACTGCGCTGTAATCGCATGTCCAATGTAGGCAGGCATTAGGGGTGTCAGCTTGAACAGCCTCTTGATCCACCCCCTGCTTACTAGGTGGCTTTCCATGATGATGAGTTTCGAGTCCGTTTGGTATTTCCGTAGCCCATTCAATCTCATCGTCAAATCCTTGATGATACTCCTCCTGTATACCCGTCTCCAGTCTTTGTCTCTGTAAATCCCTTCCTCCTCTGAAGTGCTTTCTTCTTGACAGTCAATGTTTCTGTCATGTAACACACCTTTCATCAAGATCAGAAGAACTTCGTCTTCCCTGAGTTCCCTGAGCTCCTTTACTCTTCCTTCGCATGCATCTTCGAGTGCAGCTCCCGTTACGATTGTTTCTCGCATTCGGAGTCGTTCTTTGCATATCTTTCTGGCTGTCTCGCTTGGATCCATAGCAATTATTCGGAACGCACAATCTGTCTCTTCCAAGCATTCTGCGGCGAATTCCAGCACCCTCCCATTTCCGGCACCGATATCTGCAATAACTAGCCGCTTGCGCGACCCCAAATCCTTTGCGTAGTCTAGCAAAATCTTTCTTAGAGAGTGTTTGAAGTGTATTTCAAATACCAGCTCGCTTGTTTTTAAGTCTTCTTCTTTGTCCTCTAGATGGCTGTCATAGCTGACTAGTTCCACTCTTCTTGGTTCTTTGAGTGCTTTTGCATAGCAGTTGTACATCATAGCGCTTTCTCTTGATATTTCTCCCGCTGCGCATCTCCTTGCATGTTCCTCCACGCTTGTGCGACACATGTGTCCCAGAGTCTCTATTTCCGATCTTCCTTCTGGCACCTCTTCAGCTTCCCAGCCGCGCCAAAAGCTTCCCTCATCTACCTTTGCGCCTATGCAATCCAGTACCCACTCGCCGAGCTCTATTAGCCACGAGCTCGCTTCGTCGTGTGCGCCTCTGTTCTCTCTAGTCGCTTCTCTATATTCTCTTAGCGTGCCGTGGCAAGCTGCTGTATTGATTCTAAGCGCCTCGAGTTGGTTCATCTTTTTTTACTCTTTATATCCGGGGCTTCGTGGTTTGCTTGATCTTGTTGCATCTCTCAAGACTCTTCTCCGTTGTTCTGTCGCATCAGTACTGGGGAATCTTCATTTGAGCGCCAATTTCGTCCAGCCTACCGTTCACTAAATTCCCTTCCTTGC
>RFPC01000234.1 GCA_009926305.1 bacterium | reverse complement strand
TGTGCAAAGTGGATGCCGCGTGAAAAGTCCTCTAAGGGTGCAATTGCGGCCAAGATTCGCAAGAGCATGGATCTTTCTCCGAAGGCTTACCGCAAGCTGCTTAGCTCTCTTACGAAGGTTGTTGAGAGCCAGATGTGTTCCGGTGATTGGGATAGCATTGAGTACGGACACGTACCCTCTCAGGCCATGAACATTTACAAGGATGCTTTTAAGCGTCACTCTGAGGCTCGTTGGGCGGAGTATGAAGAGGGCCTTCAGGCCGGAGAGCAGAAGGTAAATGCTGGAGCTATTTATCCGCATGAGATTATCGGAGGTTACATTTCCGAATACGAGCAGCGCCAGATTCCGCCTGTCTCCGAGGCACAATGGGATGCTCTGCCTAACTGGCTGATGAATAATCCTTACCGGATTCTACCTGTTGTGGATACCTCTGGATCTATGTACTCTGGTTACAATTCGACCCTTTCTCCGATTCAGGTATCTGTTGCTCTTGGCCTTTACATTGCAGAGCGTAACAATGGTCCTTTTAAGAATCATTTTGTTACCTTCTCGGAAAAGCCCGCCATGCAGTCTGTGGCAGGAGCAACCCTCTCCGAGCGTGTGCATTCTGTAGCTAAGACTGACTGGGGCATGAATACGGATCTTTACCGTACCTTTGATGCCATTCTCACGCACGCAAAGCGCAGCGGTGCCTCGCAGGATGATATGCCTAATGTGGTTCTTATTCTTTCGGATATGGAATTCGATCATGGCATCTCTGTAAATGAAACTGCTATGGAGCAGGTCCGAGTCCTTTATTCTAAGGCTGGATACGAGGTTCCCAAGATTGTTTACTGGAATCTTAATGCGCGCCTTGGAAATATCCCGGTTGGTTATCGGGAGGATGGAACCGCGCTTGTGTCTGGCTTCTCTCCGGCTATCATGAAGTCCATTCTAACTGGCGAGGATTTCTCTCCTGAGGGTATTATGTTGGAGACTATCGGTTCTGAGCGTTACGCGCAGATTGCCTGATCTTAGGCGGGAAGTAAAAAAGTTGCGCCCCATTCGATCTAGGTTATAGGGTGGCATGAGGGGTGCGGTGATGCCAAGCGACAAGACGGAGTTTTTTGCAATGCTATCTATTGTTGCTATAACAAGCTTTACATTTGGCTTAGCATGTGGTGCTATTATCCTTCATACGGAAAGAAACGCTCAATGGATTCAGCAGGCAGAAAAGGATTGTTATCCTTTTGCCCTTGAATATGCTAGCGTAAGAGACTTTAATAGAGTCTGTGCGGGACCTTAGCTCAGTTGGTAGAGCAC
>RFPC01000233.1 GCA_009926305.1 bacterium | reverse complement strand
GAGCCAAAGGAGAAGAAGTCAACCTTCCCTATGCCATTTGTGGCTGAAAATGTAGATGCAAGCGGTTGCCAAGGGTTAGCCTACAACCGCGGTCTATTCACACAGTGCGCAAAGAAGCGTATGGAGAACGGTAACTTTTGCAAGGGATGCCAAGCGGAAGCGGACAAGTCTGCGTCTGGATGCCCAGATTGTGGAAGTGTTGAGGGTCGTCTGGCCACTGGTCTCTATGAATTCAAGGATCCGAAGGGTCGTAGTCCAGTATCTTATGTGAAGGTGCTTGATAAGTTGAAGTTGAGTATTGACTCCGCAATGGAGGAATCAGGTAAGTTAAATATTAATATTCCCGAAGAACATTTTGTTGTTTTAGCTGATGCAAAAGAAAAATCCAAGAAAGCTAAAGGTCGTCCTAAGAAGACTGGTGCTGTTGAAGCCGAAAACGTTACCGATTTATTCGCTAAGCTCTCAGCTGAAGGCGTTGAAGAGGAAATTGAAGACGGTGAAGAAAGGCCAGTCAAGACTTCAAGCAAGCAAACGAAAGCCAAGCTCTCCGAGGAGGAGAAGGCTGCAAAGAAAGCTGCATTGGAGCAAGAGCGTGCCTTGAAGAAGGCTGAGCGTGAAGCAAAATTGGCTCTTGAGCGTGAAGAACGTGAAGCAAAACGTGCTGCTGAAAAGCTAGAACGTGAAGCAAAACGTGATGCTGAGAAGCAAGAACGTGAAGCAAAACGTGCTGCTGAAAAGCTAGAACGTGAGCAAAAGAAGGCTGCTGAGAAGGCTGCGAAGGAAGCTGATAAGTCCTCACAGAAATCAGTAGCAAAGCCAGAACCTGTCGTTGCTCCTGCTCCTGCTCCTGTTCCTGCTCCTGCAAAGGTTAGCGTTACTCGCATCCAGATCGCTGGAAAGGCTTACTTAAAGTCTAGCAGCAACATCCTCTATGATCCTGCTACTAAGGAAGAAATTGGTATCTGGGATCCAGAATCCAAGACCATCAAGGAGCTTCCTGAAGACGATGAGGAAGTTGAAGAGGAAGACTACGACTCAGATGCTTAAATATATATAGATATAGATTGTAATAAAAATATAAAAATGAGTTGTTATTTGCTTTGTAATTTAATTAATTAAGTATTTAAAAGCAGTATTGAATGATTATTCATATCCAAAGTATTATTCTCAAAGCTCTAAAGCTTCACTTAAAGCGCTTATTGTCGCCGCCTTGAGTTTTCATGATCAAAAAGATTTAGAAGAATTAATTGTAGCCTACCGTAACGGTGGCCCTATTAAGGTTAAAGATATTGCTGAAGTTGAGGATGGACTTGAAGAT
>RFPC01000232.1 GCA_009926305.1 bacterium | reverse complement strand
AGCCGCGAGCCTGCTCAAGCAAAAACGTAGTGATTTTAAGGTCTTGATTGTTGGTGATGGGGCAGTATGGCAAGACTTGCAGGTTTTAGCCAAAGACTTGAGCGTCGAGGATGTTGTCTTGTTCACGGGGCGTGTTCCTCACCATGAAGTCGAGCGGTATTACAGTCTCATTGATATTGCGCCATACCCCAGAAAAGGACTTCCGGTATGTGAGATGGTGTCTCCCATGAAGCCGTTTGAGGCGATGTGCATGGAGAAAGCTATTATTTCTTCTGATGTTCACGCATTAACGGAGATTGTAAACGATGGCGTGACAGGCTTGCTGCACGAAAAAGATAACGTGCAAGAGCTCGCTGCTAAGCTTGAGATTCTTCTCGATAGCCCTGAATTGCGTCGTCAGTTGGGTACACAAGCTCGGGCATGGGTTAAGAGAGAGCGTGATTGGAGAGTGCTCTCAAAGAAATTCCTTGATTTATATGCGGCAGTAGAGAAGAAAAGTTTTAGCGATGGTGGCCGTATGGAGGAGCACTTTTCCTTCAGTTAGGATAATGCCGGTAGTAAGTATAGTGTGCGATTGAACCCGCTCGGCTTAAGTAGCCATCCCTGAATTTGGTCAACTTAAGACTCTCTTGAGTAAATATGTATTGTCGTCTCATAAGGCTGTCTCTCCGCAGAAAAACCAGCTTTTCTGCACCCGCAGTGCTAGTGATGTCTCTGCTGGTCCTCCCTTGATTCTCACGTGTTTCTTTCCCGAATGAACTGTTTTTAGAAACGACTCAGTACTCTCAGTTTCCAGTGGGTAATCTCCATCTCAAAGAATGCTTCCCAGTGCTATTCCATTCCTTTTATGAAGAATTTGCGGACCTATTAATTCTTCCGGAAATACGGGCGACATAAAGCGAAGCTGGTCAATTGAAAGGGGCTCGGTTTAAAGAGTTGATGAGCCGCGCTAGCGTTTCAGGCTTTCCTAGTGCGGTTTTGCTCTCTTAACTTTCGGCAGTATGTACTATGCGACAGACCGAAATTTCACCGTAAGAATGAAGGCTAGAACAACTATCGGGTACTTGCCCAGTAAAGATAAATACTCCGTCTATTCTTGATACGTCATGGACTACTTCTATGCGTCTTCTGGGTGTCTTGAAAACGTAAGCGATGAAGTTCTTGTCCTGTTTGGAGGGTAGATTCGTAAAGAGCTTGGCTGAATTGCTTGATAGTTGTAGTTTGCGAAGCTCAAAGCGAGCATCGATTAATGATATTAGCCGATGCTCTTCTAAAAAACTTTTGGTAGCTAAGGCGCTATTCCACATGAAGAATGGTCC
>RFPC01000231.1 GCA_009926305.1 bacterium | reverse complement strand
CGCGAAGATCAGCTGGACTGTTAGCCCAATTTGCGTCCTGAACGAGAGCTACTGGAGCCTTAGTATTGAGAAGAAACTCAAGTACTTCTGACTTATTAAGCATCTCGGGAACTGCATCAGACTTAGCCATTGTTTGAACTTCGGCTCTGTTCATTGTTGCAGGACGGCTAACTGGGGTTGATTTTTTAAGAGAAGCGTTTTCAGCACGGAGGCTGTCAATCGACTTCTTCATCTCAGCCATTGTTTTAGCCATTTCATCCATCGCCTTGCCCATTTCTGGAGCAGGAGCGGCGGGTGCTTCTGGAGCAGGATCTTCTTCGGAGCCTTGACGAGCAGCCATTTCTGACTGAACAGCTGCCATAAGAGCCTGAAGATCTTCGTCATCGAGAGCCTTAACAACCTCTTCGAGTGACTCTCCGCCTTCTTCGGCGGCATCTTCGAGTTCGTCGGCTTGGTCTTCGATACTATCGGGAGAACCTTCTTCAGATTCTGGAGCTTCTTCAGCTTCGGGAGCTTCTTCAGCTTCGGGAGCACTTTCGTTTGCACCCATCTCAGGAGCTGATTCTTCAGCTTCTGGCTTTTCTTCCTCTTCGCCTTCTGCTTTATACATGTCTGACTTTGAAAGCTTTTCAACTTCTTCGGTCAAACTGTTAATTTCTTCTAAAAGGTTTTTGATATCCATTTTTATATCTCCTTAATGTGTAGTGTTGGTAGCGTTTTATTAAACGCCGCCAACAACCGCTGTACGAGAAGGAGCGAGAGCCATTGAGTCTGATGGAAGACTGTCTGCAGCTGCGCCATTAATTCCTTTGAGTTCAGGAAGTACACCATTTGCCGTTACTTTCAACTCAACTGGAGATCCAAGTTGTCCGCGCAAGCAGTGGACGAGATCTTGAGCGAATTTAGCATGATCATCCATTAGTCCAGCAGATGCTTCTACCGCTACCATTGCGTGAACGGAGCCGTGAATTGGGGTATTTCCTGCGTGACTGAGAGTAAACATTGTAGCTGGAAGACCGTCGCCCGCTGGAATAAGACGAACAAATGCAGCAACGTCGTTTGATGCATGTCCTGCGGCGGTAAAGTTTACGAACATTGATACATAACCTTCGCCATCTTGACCAACAAACAAAGCTTTTGGATCTTTCCAACCGAAAGATTTAAGCTGCGTATCAACGAGAGCCTGCAATAATTTTAATTCGCGTGCGTGAGCCATGGAAAAATCCCCTATTCTATTTTAGGATTGTACAGGTTTATTCCTGCAATGATTCAATTTTATCACAATTATCTAAAATGTCATCATATTTATCTACCAAAATAC
>RFPC01000230.1 GCA_009926305.1 bacterium | reverse complement strand
ACAATAATTGTCAAATCTATGTTTCGATTTTTTACTGCGCCGTTGTGAGGAGTATCCTTTGGAATGAGTTCCTGATCAAAAAGTCCTTCCGAGGTTGAAGAAGTAGAAACCAACATAGGCGTGACATTTTGAGGCAGTAGTTCCTTAAGGGGTTCTTCGATATGAGGCTCTGAATAAAGGGGGTAAGCATATGAGTTCATAGCAAAGTGAAATCCGCGCTGTTCAACGAGAGAGAGAGACGCGGCTATATTCACAATCGTGTCATCCAGTAGGTGAAAGACGTCTCCCCCATCGAGCATATGCTTACAGAGGAAGGCATCTTTAATGCTTTGCCAGTCAACGACAAAAAAGGTTGAAAGAAAATTGAGTGAATGTATTCGTTGGTAATCAATTAAGCTCTTCAGAGTGACATCGTATAAAGTATCATCGGAAAGACCGTCTTCGACCAATGAGGAAACGCGGCATACATTATAGCTCTTCATTACGGGGTGCGAGGCTAAGATCTCCCAAGTCGATTTTCCAGAGGCAAGATCCGTCCCGAGTCCAAAAACGAACGCGACGGTCCCCTCGTCTTTTAACAGTGTGTCGAGAAAATCTTGCTCTCGTTTGCTGACTACGTGTTCCTTATTAGCGTATTCCTTCTTTAGTCGCCGAGCTACATCTATGGACGCTGACTTAGTAGCGATAGAACGATTTGGATAGTATTGGTCCAGGAGTCTCGATAATTCCATGGCGCCTTCTTCTGGGGCAGTATCGCTAGAGCTATGGTCTCCTGAAGTGTATGACCATATGACTTTCGTAAAATTGCCAAAGTGGGCAACGAGCCTTAAAGGTAAGGTCTGATTGGTGTGAGCTAAAAGGCTTGATGGCACCAGAAGAGAAAAGCCCGAGGAGTGACTAGCAGCATGATAGGGAAATGCTACTGCTACATCTTCCCGCTCTTCTTTGGGCACGGATGAATCGAGGATGAGGTCACCCAACTGGAGTTGTAATTGAACATGCGCGTAAGGGAAAAAGCACCAACCGGTGAGATGTTGATATTCTCTTGCTAAGCGGTGGTAGCTTTGGCCTGAGCAGTAGCCGTCAGCTGTAAACTCAGGGGCGCTATCGATGGCAAAGTGTAACTTTGGCCAATACGATTTAAGGTATTTTAAGGACTGATGCATAGCTGGCATAATGGTACTCTAAATGCTGAACATATCCAAACCACTAAGTACTAGATTTCTTAAACAGCCAGCTGAAAAATAGAGCTCTCCCCTACCGATATTTAAGTGGATGGAGGATTCTTTCATGTCATAAGTCAGAAGAGGGCGAGGGAGCCACAGGAGGTCAATTCAATTCACTCATTCC
>RFPC01000229.1 GCA_009926305.1 bacterium | reverse complement strand
GCAGTTCATCTCGTTGTTTATATTGAAAAGACTCCTTCAAGTCGACTTATAAGAGAGCTTGCTGCAGTGAGTTTTGAAAATGGAAAGTATGTTTTAACGAGCCCTCGGTATCGAGAGGAGAAAAAAGAGCCTCTACAGGAAACATCTCCTTTATATCTTCGATAGTCACTGCTGAGAACTATCACTAAACAAGAGAGTGAGTATTTTCCATGCAGCACAGCTCCTCAACCTTAGCGGCGTTACTCCGAGAGAGTGAAGATAATAGGTACCAAGAAGACACGAAGAGAACTGTTTATGAAGCAGGCTCTCAGTCATTAAGGAAAAGAGCACTCACACTTCTTCCCTGGGGAATAACGGTAGTGCTTTTAATAGGTATCATAGTTCAGTACTGGCACTATCAGCAGTCTCCATACTACGTGGGAATTCCACTTCGTGGAGAGTCTGAAATAGGAGGTGAAGAGGAGAATGAAGCCAAGTTTCAGCAAATGGCACAAGTGTTAAAGCTTTTAGTTAAAGAGGTAAAAAAGCAAGGTGTGGCTATTGATGCTTTATCTAAAAGCAAAGAGTCAGTGCCAATATCTTTTAATAGGAGAAAAGAGCAAAATCCGGCGGAATTTTCATACAAAACAGGAACGATTACCACTCATAATGCTCATGTACGAGTAGCGCCTTCTATAAAGAGCGCTTCATTAATGACTCTTCGTCAAGGAACAGAGCTTCTTATTAATGGCGAGCAAGAAGGCTGGAATCGAGTAATAACACCAACTGGAAAAACTGCCTGGGTTTCCTCTCAGGTCATTCGAATAAGTAAAGATAAGAGCTATGGCAAGTAGAGTTCTTTACTTAGCAGTAGTAGCGCTTTGGCTAGTTCCGTGTTGTTATGCTGAAAGTAGTGCGTCACTAGTTGCCATTTCAGCTCCCCTTCCTTTTTCAAAGTTAACAAGTACATTTGGAATACGGCAGCATCCAGTAAGTAAGGTGATTCATCATCATAATGGAATTGACCTTGCTGCTCCTGTTGGAACTCCGATTCGAGCTATTCGGGGAGGAGTTGTTACTTTTTCTAATCAGTATAAAGGGTATGGGAAGTTAGTTGTGATTATGCATGCAGATGGAAAGACGTCACATTATGCTCACTGTAATGAGTTGTTTGTTTTAGTAGGAGAGCGTGTCTTAAGAGGAGAGATTATTGGAAGTGTTGGAGAGTCTGGGGTTGCTACTGGAGCGCATCTTCATTTAGAGATTCGAGATGGTGGTAATCCGGTAAATCCAATTGAGTATTTAAGGGAGCGTTAAAACGCACAGTTTCTAAGACAACGAGAGTCAGGGGCGTAGAGATATGACGCTAGTA
>RFPC01000228.1 GCA_009926305.1 bacterium | reverse complement strand
TCCGCTACTTCTCTCCGAACACAGTCAAGACTAGAGAACCGAGCGCTGGAGTTCGAGCACACGGCTCAGTGTATTCAGCAGGAGAGCGAGAAGTACGCTATCTGGTTTACAGGTAGGCAGATGAATATTCAGGCAACTAGGGTACCTAAGAACACAATTAAGAAAATCTTAAAGGGCCGGTGCATCCTGCTATCTGCTACCCTGGTTAAGAGCGATATTAACGAGATACTTAACAATGAGCCATACGAATATCTCGACCTAGCTTCTCCTATCCCTGTAGATAGCCGAAGGGTTTACTTTAACCCGTCAAGTTTCAAACATAACTATACAGAGATGCGCCCAAAAGCCCTTGCACGCAGAATCGAAACGATAATAAAGGCGGAAGGTAAACCAAACACTCTGGTGCATGTGCCATATGGACTAGCCCGTCAAATGGAGAGCTACTGGACACTACCTGTGATTCAGCATGACCAAGAAAGTAAACCAGAGGCACTGAAGAATTTTATAAAGGACGGAGGTGTACTTATCGGGAGTGGTTGTACAGAAGGATTGGACTTAAAGGACGATATCTGCAGGCTCAACATTATAGCTAAGATTCAATGGCCTTGCTTGGGAGACTCGTGGGTTAAAAAGAGGAGGGCGGCACAGGATGGCCATATGTGGTACATAGCCGAGACTTTGAAAACTGTTATTCAGGCGGCTGGACGCAGTACACGAAATGAGAGTGATTATAGTAAGACAATCGTACTTGACCCGAGCTTCTCCTCTCTTATGATTCAAGCGGAACGGATGAAGCTTGTGCCTAAATATTTTTCAGAAAGTATTGTATGGGTGCTTGACAAAATAAATAACGTGGTTTACCTTGAGACAGAAGGAGAAGAAGATGATATTGAAACAGAGTCAGAAAACACGAGACGAGCTTAAGAAGCTAAAAGAGCCTTTTGATGACTTAATGGTGCGGTTAATCAATATCGCTCATGAACAGGGCATTAGTGTGCAGGTTCTTAAAGCACGTGGATTTAGTTGCAGAATCTGTTTGCAGAATAAGGAAGGTAAGGTATACAATAACGCCCGGACGTATGAGAAGTTGTGGGGTCTGGCTGGAGACTTAGGTTTAGTGTCTGAAGGGTTGAAAAGAAAGAATGAATGCGATTACTTAATGAAGGGTACAGGATGAAATCGAAAATAATCTTTGTCTTAGGGGATGTACATCTTCCGTGGTGCGACTGGACTGCGTTAGAACATATAGCGGAGGAGATTAAAATAGCTAAGAAGCGCGGAGATGAGGTCGAAATAGTGCAGATTGGCGACCTGTTTGACCAGCGTGCATGGAGCCGATTCCCAAAAGAAGGTGACGCGGAGAATGCTCAACTGGA
>RFPC01000227.1 GCA_009926305.1 bacterium | reverse complement strand
TTCTCATCCTTAGGCTTAGCTGGGCGATTAACTTTGCCCTTTTTACCTGATACAACTCCAAATTTCTTATCTATCGGGAAAGTAAACTCTTCTACATTTCCTTCTTCGTCTACAGCCTTAAAAGTGATAGCGTCAACTAGCTCGCCAGTTTTGTCATCTCTAGCCTTTTTTATCTGACTTAGGCCAGTTACTGTCAAGTCGCTTTTATCTTTACGACTAATAACATCACCGACGTTTAGGTCGATGAGAGAAGTAGGGATTATTTTCCTGTCAGAAGGAGCTTCCTTAGCTTTACCATCAAAGAGTTCTTCTAGAGCTGCAGACTTTTGCAGCATCTCGTCGCTAAGGCCGTCGGGGTTAGAATTAGGGGTAGTTAGTTTCCTGACATACTCTGCAGCTCTCTCAATTGCTTCGTCTTTATCGCCTGTTCTAAACGAGTACAAATCTGGGTCAATGTATAAAGCGAGCCCGCCTCTTTGGTTAACTACCCAGTTTGGGACGTCTTCAAGAACGTAGTCCGCATCGTCGCTTATCCAAACTGAATCTGAACGACTATCAATCTTTCCGTCTTCGTTAAGCTCATAAAACTCAGCGCCGTTTCGGCCTTTATCTTTTCCTACCCACCCCTCGGGGAATCCACGCTCTTTTGCATATTCTGGAGTAGCAAGTTTATAGTCTTTATAGTCATCGAGAAGCTGGTTGACTCGAGTCTCCTCCATATCTTTGGGGTATAAATCGTCTTCTTGTCTTTGTTCCCAGCCAATTCGAACACCATGGGCATTAACTACAGTGTGACCATCATCAGCCAGATAATAAGTTAGGTCGCCTCTTTCCCATACAAGGGTGCCGTCATCCATTCTTTTAATTCCATAATCTATTCCTGGCTTACCTGGAAAATAAGCATTAGGACCCCTACCGTACTCTTCTTTCATTGGGGTAGTTTCAAGAAGTTTGCCAAGCTCTTCCTTGCTCAGCTCTTCCATTCCTGGGGGAAGCTTTGCTAGAGGCTCCTGCTCGCGCTCTGCGCGGAAATCTTTGTCTTCTTTGTCGGTAAGACCGCCGTTTGCTAGTTCGATGTCTAGGTCGTCAGCTGGCTGAGGATTCATGTCCTCGAGCTTCTCTGGCTGCTCTGCCAAAGACTTAGGGAGAGTGTGCTGAAGGTCTGGGTCAATGCCCTTGCGTTCTAGAAAGTCGCGGTCAAGTTTAATTTGAGTGTCAAGCTCGCCGTTAGCTGGGTCAATCTCAACGACTGTGTTTTTTCTCAGCCCTAGCTCTGGAGCATCCTCCGTGAGCAGAGCTCTAATTTTATTCTTTTCGCCCTTTTTGCGAGTATATTCACGCTTAGTAAAGGCACTTTAAACTATGCCGAGCCTTTCTTTC
>RFPC01000226.1 GCA_009926305.1 bacterium | reverse complement strand
CGGAATGCCGATAACGCGAACGACGGTCATTCCATCAATACTTGAAAAATCGCTGCGGGCAACGACAATGACATTGTGAACCCATCCGATAGATCCGCCAAGAACGAGCAGGAAATAGACAAGAACGACTAAAACTTCTAGAGCTTCCTGAGAACGAATAGACATTGTGAAAAATGAATGAGTGGGCAGTGGCCGGGATTGGTGACGGCTCTCGGCGGGCCGTGTGACTCAAGTCAGAAATCTCTAAGAGCGGCCAACTGCAGTCTCAGATCATCAAGAGAAACAGAATCCAATTTCTCTCTCTCTTTAGCCTCGATCGCCTCCATGATCTTCTGTCGCTTGGTGGCACGTTCAGCAGCAGCAGAGGCCTTTTGGGCTTCTTCTTGGCGCACGGAAATTACGATCTTCAAAAGCTCCAGCATGGCCTTCAGAGTGTCCCTCCGAGGATTCCTGGAGGTCTCCACAAAGCTCTCTTCCTCCAGAGACCTCAGCTCTCGGTTTACCTCGATAGCGATGTTGTTGACGCTGAAACCGCTGCGTGAGGTAAGAGGAATATCCCAAAGCTGTTCAACAGTCAGCTCACCTTTTTCAGAAGGGAAGCGAAACTTTTTACGAGAGGCGAGAAGAAATAGATTGATCTCAGGCATGATGCGCAAATGGTTGATGTGTGTTTAAGAATAATGATCAAAACGTGATTGTAAATGGCCGCCCGTCCGCAATCACGTTCACGGAATCAGAACGGGTGGAAGAAAAGCCAACACCAGAGAGTTGATTGTCGCTCGGCTGGCATTTGGCTTTGTTGCCAAGCACCTCGAACACTCTACGATGTCGCTCAAGTGAACTCTTTAGAAATTCATTGAAAATCCCCCTTGCAGGCTCTGGGTTCATGCACTTGTCGAGAATAAAAAAGTAGTGCCGGTTGCCCGTTTTGCTTGAATCCTCCCAGTGATTGGGAGAAAGCATCAGGACGTTGACCCTGGTCGGCGTGTTGGTTTTGACGCCCCACTTTTCTTTCAAAATGGCTGAACTCCCACTAAGTTTACCATGAGTCTTGATTTCTGCAAGCTCCCCGCCTTCGACGACAAGCGTCAGGCAGTGAACTCCAGAGCTCCCCGCAGAAGGCAAAGGAGAGGTGTCGCAAGAGAATTCATGGATGCTGCCAGCGAATTCAACCTGAAGCTGAAAGCCTGGATTAGCGGTTTCGCGGCGCTGGTAGTTGTTGACATAGATCTTGTATTCGCCATCAGTAATTCGATTCCAGCTCAGGTTTTCAACAGGCTCTCGTGATGTTCTGCCGCCAGCGTTCATGTCAACATCAAGAATGCCTCCCTTATTTCTATAGTAAATATGGTTTCCGCTAGGATCAATGCAATGAATGTC
>RFPC01000225.1 GCA_009926305.1 bacterium | reverse complement strand
GGACGAGAGGGGTCGGGTTTTCCCATATACATTGTGTAGACGGGTTGGGGCTTACGTCCCACAACCGACTCCTCACGCTTCCCATACTTCTCTTCAAGGTATTTGATTACCGGGGAATCCGGACCTTGCTGCTCAAGCTCGACTTCGAGGTCTTTGAGGGATTTTTGGAAAGCAGTGTATAGCTTTTCGCCATACCCCTCACTATCCACCTGAACGCTAATCGCCTCTACTGATCGAACGTACTGTGAGATGTTGTATGTAACCTCCCTCGCGTAGCCTTCAGCGACGGTACGAAGGAATTCTTTCCGTATCGACTCGGATACCTGCGATACTGCCTCGCGCTTCAGGATCTGTTTGGCCGAATCGTCTATGACGTCACGTAGGAAGAGGGCGAGGAGGGGGGTCATGGGTTAACAGGTGAGCAGTCTAAGCCATCAAAGATTACTCTCGCCTGGTTGGATCTGTTCTGGATTCCACCAGAGCCTCTTTCATAGTACTCATTCCACAAAGACGCTGCTTCCTCCGGAGTTTTAGCCCCGTTCATCTTAGAAACTGTATCTCTACTGGCATGACGTCCCTCCTTTAGCTCTTTTGACATATATTGGAGTTGGCAGTTAAGGCTAGCATCTTTACCTGAACAAAAACTAAGTCCTTCTATTTTTCTTATTCCTCCCCATTGAGCTACCCCGTAGCATTTTTCTTTTCTACCGGCTGGAGGGTTTGAAGAGTCAGTTACACAAGTAAGACCTTGTCTCGAAGTATTGTGAACATTAGAATCAAATCCACTTTCGTCTGCCAAGTTTCCCAAAACCCCGGCATAAGCTTCTTTTGTATTTATTCCCATAGTTCGTAAAGCTCCCATTATCTGCTCAATTTCCGCTTTTTTGTTGGCATAAGCTGTTCCCTTGTAGGTGCATTGAGATGGGGGGAAGTTTCCACCCACATCGGGGCCGTTTGTCTGATCACCTGGCTTCAGGAAATTCCTAAGCTTCTCGGTCTCCTGGCATATCTCCTCACAACTGGTCTTACCACTATCTAATTTCCAGCACAAATCACCGAGAGATCTGATGTAGCCATAGTAATCCTTGGTCTTTTCGAGTCCGGCTACAGCAAGGTAATCGTCGAATGACGGAGAATCAGCCTTCGCTACATCGACCCCCCAATCCGTAACACCAGTCAATGATACGCGTAAGTCTCCCTGACTCCAATTGTAACGAGCTTCTCTCACAATGTACTTCGAAAACCTCTCAGCAATCCATACTCCCGGGTCGATATCAGCCGGCTTACCTTTCTCGATCCACTCATCGTATCGGGTTACGAAAGAAAGGATCGTGCGGCCGGGGGTGATCCGAAGCGCTCTCGGAACCCCCTTAAACTCCG
>RFPC01000224.1 GCA_009926305.1 bacterium | reverse complement strand
TTTGGGAGAAATGGATTAACACATCATTTTACTCCTCTTAGATATTTGTATGAGAATTAGGGTGGTATGGGTGAATTGGGAGAAATGGATTACTACATCATTTTACTCCTCTGGGATATTTGTATGAGAATTGGATGGTAGTATGGATGGTGGGGAGTGAGTTACCATCCATTGACAAAGTATTCCCACTTGTCTTGCGCTTCTTCTTCTTCACGAAGTCGGAGTTCCTCATATTCTTCCTCGATTTGATGAAGTCGATCAATAGCATTCTTGCAACCATTGTGAGCAATGGTTGAGATGCGTTCATCGAGTGTCATATCAAGGTGAGAGATGAGAAATGACCTGAAGTCAGGGAAGTAGCAACACATATGGCGCACAAATTCCGTCCAATACTCTCCAACGACATCTTCAAAGAAGAGAATGGTTTCCTCGTCGACTAAACCAGGATACAGCGCATGTGCTCGTTCTTCGATGTCTCGACGAAAGCTTTCAGCGTTGTATTCGTTCTTGTCATCTTCACGGTCTGAAGATGGACCACAGTCCTCATCATCATCATCTTCAGCCGCCTCGGCTTCAGACTCAGAGAGAACTGAGAGTGGTCCATCCTCATCGTAGAGATGAGCTGGTTCGTCGTCTTCTGCTTGTTCAGCATCGTTGTCGTCGCTGTCATCATCGTCGTCGTCGCTGTCATCATCGTCGTCATCGCTGTCATCATCGTCGTCATACTCATAAGAACCATCGAGTGGTCCTTCTAAGTAGAGATGTGCAACATGCGGTTCGCCATCACAGTCATCAAGGTAATCGCACTCAATCTGTTGAGCGCAATCAGATGATTCTAGAACGGCGTTCGCGTGAACTGCGATGGTGTGGCGTTCGTCTCGCTCATAGTATCCGGCGTTGTGCTCATGATCGCGATGACCACATGCACATTCGTCGTCAACTACAATACCACGACAGACGTCGCAGTATTCGTATCCAGAATCGTTCCCACGTTCTTCAACGAATTCTGTGTAGCGACGAGCATGGTGATGCTCAGCTGCCGTCTGACAATCTCCGCTTTGCAAGTAGGGTTCGATTTCAATGACTTGGTCTGAACCGAAGGAAACCTGTAGCTTGCGTGCTGGGACTGGTGGGGCGACTGGACGGGGTGGAGCCACGAACAAGTCATCATCTGGGATGTAGATTTCAGCGCAAGCGCATTCATCTTCATCCGGATGACCACATCGTCGGTAGTCTGACTGGTGGACTTGCTGCTCCTGTGAAGGAAGCAAGTCAGCTGTGCCGTATCGAGACATCTTGGCGGTTGTGTGTAGCTTCTGGAAAGAAACTGAAAGGGCTATCTTCAAAGGAACTGAAAACGGTTGAGGTCTTGGAAAGAGCTAACTGAGTTCGGCAATGGCTTTGTGTTCG
>RFPC01000223.1 GCA_009926305.1 bacterium | reverse complement strand
CATTCAGAATTCTATTAGTTCTGGAATAGGCTTGGATCAGGCCGTGGAATCTCAAATTCTTATCTACATAGAGCGTATTGAGTGATCTACTGTCGAATCCCGTCAAAAACATGTTTACAACCAGGAGAATATCAACTTTTCTCTCTTTTACCTTCTTTGAAATATCCTGGTAATAGTTGTAAAACGATTTCGTATCCCTTGTTGAGAACTTAGTTCCAAACATTTCATTATAATCGGAGATAAAGCTCAAACAGCTCTCTTCTGCTCACTTTTCGAAGCTAAAAACACCTGCAATACAAAACATAATCAGCTACGCTTGATAGGCGTAAGTTTCTAAGAGGATCAAAGATGTACGACATAATAGGAGATATTCACGGCTACGCTGATGAGCTAGAAGCTCTATTAAAGAAGATGGGCTACGAAGATCATAGTGGTTGTTATCGCCATCCTGAACGAACAGCTATATTCGTTGGAGATCTCATCGATCGTGGTCCCAAGATTCGAGAAGTGCTGGATATCGTGAGGCCCATGGTCGAATCAGAGGCTGCTTTGATTGTAATGGGAAACCATGAGTTCAATGCGCTTGCATATCACACCTCAGATCCAGATTCCGAAGGCCAATTCTTGCGAGAGCATTCAGACAAGAACACCCATCAGCACCAAGCCACACTTGATCAAGTAGGAAGCGATATTCAGTCGATTGTCGATTTCTTTTACACGATGCCCCTTTGGCTTGAGCTTCCAAACCTTCGAGTGGTTCATGCTTGCTGGGATCCTCAGTCTATAGCTTGCCTTGATCAAGAGCTGACAGATCGCCGGCTGAACCAAGAGCTGCTGATAGAGGCTAGTCGAGATGGAAGTCCAACTTTCAAAGCAGTAGAGACTGTCCTTAAGGGGAAAGAGTGGAGTCTTGGACAAGCCAGCTTTAAGGATAAAGATGGTAATGAGCGGCATGAAGCAAGAGTTCGTTGGTATCTTCCGTATGAAGGACAACCTATCTCTGAATACTGCTTTCCTGTGGGAGTTGAGCTTCCATCGGGGAGCTTTGAACCCGAGACACAAGAACCAGGATATCACGCCGACGAAAAGCCTGTCTTCTTCGGGCACTATTGGTTGAGAGCTTCAAGCCCGCAACTAGAAGCTTCGAATGTGTGTTGCCTGGACTACAGTGTAGCAAAAAAAGGTTTTCTCTGTGCATATAGAATAGATGAAGCGGAGACAAGGCTGAGCGAAAGCAATTTTATCTGGGTGTAGACGCAACGGCGAAACAGCTCATTTACCGACGCTAGGTTCATTGGAGTTGGCAAATCCCAAGAGTTTCTCCCAGCCTGTCGAATTTCTTGATCAAGGTATATTCTGCTCGAATCCATCTCGAAGTTGTGTTAATCTTATGCTTTAGGCATCAGGAGT
>RFPC01000222.1 GCA_009926305.1 bacterium | reverse complement strand
CGAGGGCTGCAATTCGTGGCAAAAGAGCTACGAAAAACCTAATGAAACACATATTTTCTTAGGTCTTGATGCTGATCGCGCTTCTTTCTCACCTCTTGAGTTTTCCTTGGACAAAGAGCAAGGACTTCTTTTGAGCGTAAGTCGATTCTCCTGACGTCACCGACTGAAGTAACGCACGCCCATACTGACAGACTTCTAAATCTGGCAAGTTTGAATACTTCTGCCCTGTTAAGACATAGCCAAGTAAACGCAGATCTGTTCTCATAAGTTTGAAGACTAAAGATTGGTACTCCCCCTTAATTTTCTCAATTTCCTCATCAGGAAGCACCTGTCCCTCGGTCTGACCATTAACAAAAAGTTCGAGTGCCTTTGCTCTTAAACCAAAGTACTCTCGAAACTCACTTGGCGAGAGAGAAGACGCCAGCGCTATAAACGGTCGTCCCTTGCCGTCCTGATTAGGCGGCTTTTTCCGGAAAAGCTGAGCACACTCGAACGCAGTTGCTGCGTCAACAATCTTTGAAGTCAGCTTCGAGACGACAAACGCATCCAAGGCGTTAAGTGTTGAAAACGTCTTTTCACGGCGCTCATCAAGTAATTCAATTGCTCTACGCGCAACAAGCGCATCGTTCTTTACGGAATGTTTGCCATTCGAACTTGAAGAGTTCTCCATATCACGTGAACCGGATACGCCAGCCTCCTCTCTCATAACAAGTAGCCAGGCGTCTTCAGCAACCATCTCACCCCAGGATCTTATGGCCTGATCGTATTCACTCGATAACGCCAAGCTTGAAATCGTTAACTCAATTTCCTGTTTGAGCGCCTCAGCATAGGTTTT
This sequence comes from bacterium, assembly GCA_009926305.1. Classification (NCBI taxonomy): domain Bacteria; species bacterium. The sequence goes on along the minus strand of RFPC01000222.1, from coordinate 576 downwards.
CTTTGGAGCGTCAGAAGCCCAGGCTAATAATTGAGGCGCACTAAGCCCCAAAGCGACACAGACGAAAGACAAAGACCACGAACGAAGAGAAGCTAATTCCCTCAATTGTCAGTTCCTATTAAGTAAAAAACGAGTTGCCGAAGAGAGGAGACGAAGTAAATAACTCGAAACACAATAGAACGAGACAGCATGCTCGCATATTCGATCAAGCAAACACCTCAAGGTGTAGGTTTCACTAGAAAGTTTAGAGAACTTCTTGGGACACCAGACTGATGGGCGAGATGGCCATACAGGAGCTACAAGCCAAGCGCAGGCCGAGGCCTTGGGAGCGGTGAGGCTAGGAGTTAATTTCGCGAAGACTCTTGGCACCACCTTCCCCCTAGCCTTATGCTCCTACGGCTAGAGCCTAGAGCACACCCTCAGGCTTTATCCTGGCTTTGATCGGTTCTTGGCGCCCGCAGCGCTAAAGTAAAGCTCTAAGAAGTCCGCATCGGGCTGAGTTGAGGACGAGATGAACTCGTCTTTCCCAGATCGGTTGGTTGTAGCAGCCTCTTTAGGCTCCACCCGTTTCGGATT
>RFPC01000221.1 GCA_009926305.1 bacterium | reverse complement strand
ATAGAACGCAGAACGGTAATCTGGTTCATATGGGAGTCGGTCAACTTTCGAATTGAAGTACTTTGAGAGGACTTTGATTTTTTTCCTTGATTGAAATCTCCACCAACGTTTCCTGCTGCTCCAAGCGCCATATTTTTCTCTCCCTGGTCCTTTTTGTCCCCGCGAACCCGTATCCCATTTCTGTCACGAATCTTGCGTATTTACCAATGCTCCCATGAGTCCAGAAACAATGCGAATCCAGAAACAATGCGAATCCAGAAACACAGCACCTCACGCTTCTCAAGACAGCAAAGCTGCTCATCGCTCGCGACCACTTTGCTCCTTTACATCATACTCCAAAGTTCAAGCTAAAAAAGCCGTTCGGACAGATTTATTTTCTTTTCGTAAAAGAGGCACAGTATGTTGCTTTTCTATTGCTGCACAAGCGGTAGGAAATGAGCTCCAGAACCACCTATAACATGCTGAAATTACTAGCCAAGCTGCTCTTCAACCAATCGGGTATACTCTCCTTCAAGGTCTTCGTGCTGACTTTTTAATGCCGTGAGCCTCCCGTTAACTGCCTCATACTCTAAAATGAGGTTTCTCAAGTTTGTTCCAGCAATGTTCATGGCTTCATTTAAATCGTCAAGTTGCCCACGTTGCGCCTCTGTAAGGCTTACTTCATTCAGAATTGACTCAAGATTTTTCATTGATTGAGCGAGGCGTTGCTCGAGGTCGATAGACTCAGTCGATACCTCTTCATACACGGCTAGCAACGCATCTAATTTTTCTACTTCAGCCTCACCAGACATCTTAAGATCTTGTTGGGCGACCTCTTTCTGTTCGATGTTCTGCTGAGCGGTCTGAAGAAGCTCCCCGAGCTCCTCTAGCGTCTTCTCCTCTTGGCTAACACTCTTTTTCAGAGTTGACACTTCTTTCTTTATTGAGTCCAGCTGGGTTGCTGAGCGGAAATTCTTGCGCTGCTTTAAGAGGCCATGGATGGTGTCCTTATTCTTGGCTATTTCCTCAAGCAATCTAGTTTTTTTATCCTGATCAGCAGGTTGTGCACGGTTTGAAACCAAAAAGAAAGTAGCAAGGATTCCCCCAACGGAGAGAATAAGAGTGAGGAGTAATACGATGAAAAGAACCATTAATCTATCCTTGCATGGATACGTGCTATTTTGTCTCAGGTCTAAGGTTGTAAATACCAGATGTCTCTCTGTGAGAGATTAGCATGCAATCCAGCCTCTCTTCCACTCAGAAAAATAGTTTAGCCAGAGAAATCTTTGCTCTGATCCAGCGTCCTCTCATTCTGAGCCCGGTTCTATCTGGGAGAGATTTCTAGTGAAAATGGCTTTGGCGGCACACGAAAGTCTAAGCGAAAAGGTTGAGAGTGACTGGTAACTCGTTTTTTACTGAACAGCTCTACTGGTCCCTTGAGAAGTTTAAA
>RFPC01000220.1 GCA_009926305.1 bacterium | reverse complement strand
TCCTACAGCCCCGCCGACAGCATTTCCCTGCACTCTTGCAATAACGAACTTCTTTGAAGCACGCATTGATAAAATAACTCGCGCGAATCCAAGGAAGTACTCAACTGCTTCTGCCTCATCCTCAAGAGCAAGCAGCTCATCAAATGAAGCTCCCGCACAAAACGCCTTCTCGCCACCACTCTGTAAGACGATAACACCAACTTTTGAGTCCTTACTAAACCGATCTATTGATTCTGAAAGGGCTCGTAACTGCTCAGATGGAAGAGAATTCGCCTTCGGGTGCGAGAAAGAAACTGTGCCGACTCCATCAACAACTGTAGCGCTTACCCCGTATTCTACCATGACTTCCCCCGTTCCATGCTCGCTATCTTCGTATTAAAAATTCCGGATGAGGAACTCATGAACAGCGCCTCGCTTTCCACCTTTTGAGTTTATTGCTCGCTTTGCTGACACCTCATCAATCGAGTACCCCTCATAGAGCTCTCGGATAGAACCAATCCCAGCATTTGAGAGGAGAAAGAGAGCCCCACGTGCATTGAGCTGATCACAGACTTCTTTGAGACTGACCTGGTCTTCCCACGAAAAGTCCTGGTCTGTATAGCTCGTAAAATCAGCTGATGCGGAAAGGGGCGGATACGGCGGGTCAAGGTATACGAAGTCTCCTTCTACAACTCGGTCATTCAGGACCAATCCGAAATTGAGCGGCTCTGTAAACACTTGGGCCAGATCCCTTGGAGAGCTCCTCCGCAGATCAAGCTACCACTCCCTCACGCCGCTTAAGTCAAACAATTCCCGGTAAAGGTGCCGGTACAGCATTAGTGTATTCAAAATTTACTAAATCCTCTGAGTTTGCTCCCTCGCGCGACTGTAATTGAACTTTCCGCCTTCCAATCAACAGTAACTCCACTATTCGTCGCCCAAGATCGCTCCAACTCTCTCAACTCCAGCCATCAAACCGGGTAAATCAACTCCCTCTCAGGTAAATGCCTCTCTGGACTCAGATTTTAAGATTTCTTACCTATCAGATTTCTTACATCAACATTTCCTTCTCTCCCGTTAACTTCAATAGAGGTATGCCCCGGAGCGCCCAAGAAACTTGCCACCATCACGCTTCCCATGATTGCGTCTAGCCATAGAAGGATCAGAAATGGTGGCATATGTTCTAAGGTATTGAGTTGAATACGGTCTGCTGCCCTTAGCCTCGGGTCATTCGTCTGATATCGATCAAACTTAACCCCTTGAGCTTTGCTCGATGCAGCAACGCTCAGCTTTACCCTCAACACATTGAGCATAAATGCGTAATACAGAACAAGGTAGGCAAAGGTCACCCACAAGACGGGTTTTAAGTGATGAATGTCAGTCATACTATCTCCCGAGCAATCAGTCTCTCATAGACCGTAAAAAGCAAACTCCCCAATGATTTAACCAAAGAAGACTCCA
>RFPC01000219.1 GCA_009926305.1 bacterium | reverse complement strand
ACAGAGGGAGAAGGGTGGACTTAGAGTCAAGTGGAAACCCACTCGTTTCCAATGAAAACATGAGTAACCTTGACAACCCACTCACCTTTTTCGTTCTTCACAGCCTTCTTTCTTTCGGCGCCTTGCGCAACCACTTCCTTCTCTTTGGACACTACCACGGATTCGACCTTGTCGGTGACTTTAGTCGGTTCCTCAACAACAGTGACAACTTCCTTCTCCTTGGATACCATCACGGGCTCGGTCTTGTCCTCTCCTTCATCAAGAGTAGGAGCAATTCCTGAAACAGGAGAAGCGATACCCAAAGGCGAGTATGGAAAGAAGGTGCAGTGCCCATAAATGTCCGTAATAAGATGACCGGGCTGTCCATTTAATGTGGTAAAGACAGTGTGAGGTAAGGGTTGATAAAATCCCTGCTCTTCTTCGCATCCAGCGCCACAATGACTGGGTAAATGAACTCCGTTGTAAGGAGAACACTCCTGTTGCAGAAAAGATTCAGTCTCGACATCCTTGACATCTTCGACATGTTTCGGAACATCATTGGAGATATGACACTCGTCTTCGTCGTCGTAGTCAGACTCGCCTTCTTCATCGTAGTCAGACTCGCCTTCTTCGTCGTCGTCGTCAGACTCGTCGCCTTCTTCGTCGTCGTAGTTAGACTCGTCTTCTTCGTCGTCGTAGTCAGACTCGTCTTCCTTGCCTTCCTTGCCCTCCTTACCGCAAGCAGGCTTGTCGTTTTCATGGAAGGAAGAATGCATTACGGGAATACAAGTGTTGTACTTACTCCCAAGAAAGTCCTGAAAAAGACTACCGAAAAAGTCGCTCTTCTTAACAGCAAGGATTACACACTGCTTCCCTGCTTCACGGAACTTTTTCAAGTTTTCAGCCTTGAATGTGTAAACGCAGTTCAGTGGGATTTCTTGGTATTCCTGGTTATTCGCAAGATTAGCGATACGATGTTTGCATGCATCGCCATCATGAGACGGAACGCTGACTTTCTCAGTCTCCATGTCCGAAAGAACGAACAAGAACCAAGGAAATCCTTTGCGGTGAATCGCTTTCCGAGTGGCTACGTCATCAACACCCTTAGAATGCATTGAAATGCCTTCGACAAAACTGACTGTATTACCAAACAATTCATACAGTCTTGCTTGGTTAACATCAGCAGTGTCTAAATAGTTCCACACGTCAACAGAAAAAGGAAATCTATCACCCTTTTCCGGATTTCTGAACTTGGTGACACAAGGACTGCCGCATTGGTTCAACTCCTTAAGAAGAGAATTAATTTCTTTGTACTTTCTCTCCTTTTCCGCCTCATGAGTCTCCTTCGCTCTCTTCTCCTCTTTTTTTTCTTTTTTCAAACAACGCTTCGCAGCACCACTAGGATACTGAAATTCTGTAGAATTGGTAGCCGCGGACATTTTCTGTGAGATTTTGAATCTA
>RFPC01000218.1 GCA_009926305.1 bacterium | reverse complement strand
CAGAGCGTAAGTCTGTTGCACGCCACCTGCCGTAGGGGAGCCCGAGGCAGAAAAAGTTACCGCCATGATTACTTAGCCTCCTTAGAGATGGAAAGAGGCTTCTTCCAAGCATTCTGCAGGCTTTCCATATAGGCGGAAGGAGCAGAAACAGGAGAAGCAATGGAAGCTACGGCTTTACGCAGCTCGTCAGTGGTAGCAGAATCCTTGCGGTCTGCCTCAGAGATGGTGTCAAACATTGCCTGAACATAGTCATCAGACTTTTCATCCAGAACAACAGAATCACCACGCACTGCTTTGATGGCATCAACCATCACTTCGCGGGCAGCTTTACCAGCGAATTCATAAGCGCTATCCAGAACGGGCTTGGCTTTCTCAATGAGAGCCACGCGCTCTTCAACCATGGAATCAAGATTGATTTCCTGGGCAGCAGCGAGTTCAGTTTTCAGTTCTTCGACCTGCTCAGCCAGAGCATCGGCGCGACCTTCGGCAGCGTCCATTTTGCCCTTCATTTCTTTTTCCATGGCAGCCATATCGGCTTTCACAGAATCAGCAGCGGCTTGCAGTTCGTCGTACTTTTTCTTCATGTCCTCGTAGGACATTTTGGCGTCTTCGCGTTCTTTAGTGATCGCAAGAGCAACGCTCTCCGTCACTTCAAACTCGGCGCCATCAAACACGACCTTTGCAGTCATTAGATGGTCTCCTCCGTTAGAGATCAAAGATGGGTCAGCAGCATCTTGCCTATCAAGATGGAGCTTCACTTGCGGGCCAGCGCGGCCCCGACGAACAATAGCGATGTGATTACCGATGATTTCCTTTTGGACTCCATCGTAATGCTCGCCATTTTCTGTAACGCCAGGCGTAGGATCATAATTCACCCTATAACCCGCGCTTACCTCACGAGCATCCCCCTTCATAATGCGCTTAATAGTATCTTCGTCAGTGATTGTCATCACTGCCTTTACGAAACCATTGTCGTACACTACTTCCGTGCCGCTAAAGCCCACTTGGTAGTCTTTAGTATTCTCAGAATCGAGAAGCACAGGGGGGTGTTCCGAAGTGATTGCCTTGCCCGCAAATGAAGCAAGACTATCGGGAGACGCCACTTCTATTTCGGGACGATATTCGCGACGAATGGAACCATCACCATCTGTATAGTGTTGGATGCCAGTGCGTGCGATTGAAGCCCAGGCCCGAAGATAACCTTCTGGCGTGAGTTCGTATTTCTCAATAGGAGAGAAATCGTATCGGCAAGAAATGGTGCTCATATTCATACTTTATCAAGACTGGAATGTTATACTTTATGAGCTTATGCAAAACGGAATAAAACATTGTGATGTTTTTGGCGCGTAGCACGACGGATGCTCTTAAACTTCCCCATCAAGAAGCTCGCATTCTCATTGCGAGTCGCATTAAAGAAGCTCGCCTTAATGCTGGGCTCAC
>RFPC01000217.1 GCA_009926305.1 bacterium | reverse complement strand
ATGGGGAATTTGCCCGACTTCGGTCTGCTTATACCCCTCCCTCACATCCATGAGAACCCCATCCTCTCAAGGTGCTTGTTCACTTTACCTTCAAGCTCAGCCACCTGCTCAGTCATTTTCGGAAGCGGCGTCTCATAGCGCTCAGCGAGCTCCTTCACCCGCTGAGTCAAACTCTGACTTACCCGGTCCATTTCACCATGAATAAGGCTCTCTAAAGTCGAAAGCCACTTATCATCAACAACAAGGGTCTTAATCTCAAGCTCAGAAAGTTTTGGGTATTGCTTGTAGGCTTTCTCATCAAGCTCAGCTTCTTTCTCTTTTAGCTCTTTTTTAAGCTTTGACTCCTGGTTATTAAGCTCAGTCCATTTCTTTAAGATAGCGATCTCTTCTTTTGATTCCGCCTCTGATTGCTTGTCCGCCCGAAGCTCTTTTATTCGTGCACTTGCTGCACCTTTATTTATCTTCTCAAGCTCAGAGAATGCCCCTTCTTCTCCGCCGTGTTCTTCTTCAAGCTCAGTTCTTTCTGCAGCAGCAATTTCAAGTGCGGTTTCTAGTTCAGTGATCGCTTTTTGCTCGTCTTCAAGGTAGCGAGAAACTATTAAACTCTTTGGAACGAGATCACAGCTCCAGCCCTTATCTTTTTCTTTTCCTTTTTTATCTTTCTCAATAATGCGCTCAGCTTTCGCAGTCCATCCATCAGCCGCTATCAGGTAGCAGTCATCTTGCATCGTATCAGACCAGTAGTTCATCAGGTGCTGATAGATGTCGTACTGATCAAGGAGCGGTGCTTCTTCGTAGTGATCAAGGAGGTCTTCAGAAAGCTCAAAGATAACTTCTTTCGGATTATGACCGGCTTCTAAAGCTTTTAGCTTTTTCTCTGCGCGGTTTCGCCACTCGGAAAAGAGCGCGTTCATCTTCTCGGTATAGCTTTGAAACTCCGGGTGCTCAAAGATTGAGTTTTTAATGGCTGTCTTATCAACCGATAGATCAAGATATTTTGACCGGTTTTCAGAAAAGAGCGCTGCTTTAAGCCCAGGGCATACGTCCCAATACTCTTTAAGCGCTTCGACATCGCGTGAAGGGATGCCGCCTTTTAGATGGGCTTCAATATCTTGAAGGTCTTCTTCTTCCTGACTATCGATATAGCGGGGGAGGTTTAAGTTAAACTCGTTTTTCTCAATCTCTTTAAGGGGAACAAGCCGTGAGTATTTCTCAACTTCTTCCTGGGTATTAAAGACATCAACAATCTTATGAATATCTCGCGAGCGAAGGCGGTTTTTGTTGCCGTCTTTCATAAAGCCGGAGCTTGCATCGATCATAAAGATCTCTTTTCTGTCTTTTGCTCCTTCTTTATCAACTAAAACGATACAGGCTGGAATACCGGTGCCGTAAAAGAGGTTAGCAGGGAGGCCAATAATGCCTTTAATGTATCCTCTGGTTACAAGGTTTTTTCTAATCTCTGCTTCTGCGT
>RFPC01000216.1 GCA_009926305.1 bacterium | reverse complement strand
TCTTCATCGAACTTCTTCGCTGACTCTTCATCGAACTTATTCACCCTGATAATAACAGGGCTCTTTCTGAGCTCAACCTCTTTGACTAACGGCGAGATTTTAGTTGTCCATTTCATCTTGAGCTCCTGTCATTTCTAAAAGTTCGTTGATTTCCATATCGCTTTTTGGGCCTTTTGAGATATTTTCTCTCCCAAGAAGCATTCTCAGATTCTTGATATGTCCGATAACTTCAGGCTCAATATTGTTTTTGAAGCCATCGGATATTGAGACAATATGGTCGACGTGATAGCCGTTGTTTCCTCGTCCGCGCTGGTCGAAGTTTTCTAAGGTTTCAAGAGGCTGCTTTTTGGTGACAGCCCAGACTTTTCTTCTGTAGGACTCGAAGGCTGGAAGAAATTCATCGTAGTAGTAATCATAGTCCATTCCCACCTTTGCTTCAACCTGCTTTCTGTGAGTGACATCATATTTGCTGCAGTGGTCCACTCCGTAGCGAGTCATAAGCGTGTCTCGAATTTTCTCCTGTATCTCTTCAGCAGCGAATGGATTGTCTGTCCCATAGTTCTGCTGGAATGTCTGCCTTATCTTGTCCTTTATCTCTTCAGCAGCGAATGGGTTGTCTGTCCCATAGTTTTGGCGCCACGTCTCTTTTCTCTTCTGCTTCACCTCGTCGAGCATCCAGTGGTGCTCGACTCCGAACTTCTCCACTCGACACTGTTTCTGCTTTTCTTTGAAGCACTCTGACTTCGTGTGGTGCTCGACCCCATATTTCTTCAGGTTATTCTTTCGAATTTTCTCTTGAACCGCTGGAGACTGGGAGGGATTTTCTACGCCGTATTTCTCTAGGAGGGTCTTGCGCGCCTTCTCGGCCAGCAGACCGCTCTTTTTTGACTGCCATAGGCACTTTCGGCTGCAGAACGTCAGAGCATCGAAGTTCATAGTCGCATAATAGGGCTTTTCGTAGGTCTTTTCGCACGCGTCACACGAGCACACGACAACCTTTCGATGGAAGGTCCTACCCATTCGGTCTATTTTTGTTCTCTCCGCTATTTCCTTTAGCATACTCATCCATCCACTTTCTGCACAGGCGGTCGATGAAGGCCGAAATTTTTAGCCCATTCTCATCACAATACTTCTTAAGCACAGTGTGAGTATTATCGGAAATTTTGACATTCTTCATTTCAGAAGAAATATCCATGAGTAGACTAACAAAACCTAATGTCCAAACAGTTGAAGGTAATCTATGAGAGCGCATTATTTAAACCATCTAGCAGGAATTTAGTTGCGAGAGTAGCAAGAATGACAGCTCCCACCAGACTGAAGATGGGTCCTAATTTATTTGACGCCCTTTTCCCAATCGCCATTCCCATTAAGGTTGTAACAAAAGCGCATAGACCAATCGAAATGATATAAGGAGCTAAAGATCTGTTTGAAATTCCCAGTCCCACGCCAACGGCAAATGCATCTAAACTGGTAGCGAAAGAAACAACTAAAATTTTAATG
>RFPC01000215.1 GCA_009926305.1 bacterium | reverse complement strand
ACTGTTTTCTATCCATAATCTTAGCGCACAGTTTCCCTCAATGAGCAGGAGGAATATGCTGAATCCGAGAAATATGCCATCTGAAGAAGATGCGGTGAGACTTTTAGAGAAAAACGGTGCTCGTTGCGTCGAGGATGCTAAATTTCAAATCGAAACGGAGCGATATGTGGGGACAAATGGCCCCCTACGAGGCAAGTTGTTTGAATTTCCTGATGCAGATACTGCCAGAGAAGCGATTTCAAACTTGATTTCACGTGCACCTCAGAAACAATGGACTCCTCATTTCGAGCGATTATCACCAACTCGGCTGGAGTTTATCGGTATTGCTTCCTCTATCGGACTTCAACCCTTTCTTTTGGATCCAGGTCCTGTATTCGGTCTTTGTCGATATTTTTGCTATAACGAAACCACCGGAGAGAATCTCGGTGTAATTCAGTTTCCGTTAACCGAGAACGAAGGGAGAGATCTCGACTTATTAGAGGAACTCTTTTCTGAATCTACTGGAAATCAACTTGGATATGCTCTTCGTAAAGATGATGAGTTCTGATACCAGGAAATCGGATGCTTTTCGCTGAAGAGCTTCTTATCGCGAGGAATCGCTTAAAAACGAGAGAGTGAATTTAGCACTCTGGCCGTTGTCCTCCCACAAGAGAGCTTGTTCAGAGAAAGAGAAAATCTCGTTAGCAATATGATACTCAAGTAAATCTTCCAGAGATGAAGAAGGAGAGTTTTCTGAGTGGCAAGAAATAATCAAAGCGTTATCTTGATGACTAATGTCTGCCGTTTTGTGGCCGTTACGTAACGCTCCTCGAAAGAGCCACCGAAGAGTTTCTCTGAGACGAATGCCATTAATGAACACCTCTGGAAGTGGTGACCCTACCGTAATTGATAGTGATAGAAGCGACGAGTCTTCAGTCAGCCTATGGACCAACGCTTCACAGTCCACCATCTCGCCCACTTCTTGTTCACCTACTTGATGAAGACAGAGCACTCCCTCTAGTCCGACAAGGAGTTCATGAAAAAAATGGTTTGTATTGTTGCCAGCTACGAAAATTGATTTTGTGCAGAGGGAATTGGTCTCTAGGAGCAATCTGCTCTCTGTTAAGAGTGTTTCTAGTCGGTCCTTAAAGTTTCTCGCTCGTTCCATAATATACTCTCAAAATGCACCTGAAGGTTTTAAAAGCGCATAAAATGAGTCAACTGACCCAAGATAATTGCACTCTTCTGTAGTGCACCAAAATAAGAAATGAATTCCCTGATATTGGTCAGTCGACCAGTATCGTGATCATTGCCTCGATAGGTTAGTCTAACGCTACGTATTTTTGTAAAGGTATTCATGAGCCTAAGTAGCAGTCTTGCTGATGAGATAAAGCGACGAATCGCATCTGGTGAATCAAAGTATAGTATTGCCGTTGGCTCGGGTGTCGACCATGCAGTATTGCGTCGCTTCTTATGTGGTGAGCGTGATATAAAACTGAAAACCGCTGATCGACTGGCAAAATACCTCAATCTTGAACTCAAAAATCGG
>RFPC01000214.1 GCA_009926305.1 bacterium | reverse complement strand
GCCTTAATAGCTCGGTTGATAAGCCTACGCGCTGTAATTCCATATTATGAAGGGTGGTTCCCCCAGTCCGCTCTATTCCTAAATCACTGCAGACAAACTCAGCAAACTCATCCCACGGACATCCATCAGCGTATGTAACAAATAAAATCTTGCCGCCTGGCGCGAGTCGTTTCGTCAGTGACTCCATAAAATCTGAATACTGATTCGCTGGTACGCCCGATAAGGAATACGACATAAGAATGATTCCAAACTTTTCGGCAGTATTAAATTCTTGCATCGCTTTGATATGAACATCTACTCCATCGATTGCACTCAGCGCCGCTTCGTATTTCGCATTCTTTTCAACAGCCACAACTCGGCTGAAGGAGGAAGCCAATAACGCCGTTAGACGTCCATCTCCCGCACCCAGATCAAGAATGCTATCGGTACCAATGTTGGCTGCAATTTCGATTACCGCCTCGGCGACCTTTTGTTTTCCGTCAGTCTTGGCGGTATAAACTTGAAAAAAATTATGATGACTTCCCTCGTAAGAAGCCAAGTCTGCCGGACGTGGCATATGCGTATTCTCCAAGCTTGTCTCGGGAGTAGGAGTATGCACGGTTAGTTTTGATATTGATTTATCTCGTGCACTAGGTTGCTTCGCCCCTGTCATCTAAAAATACTCCTTACTACAGCATAGATGATTGAGTCTAAGGGCCCTTCTGTCCCTAATCAAGGATAGTGATAACGAGTGAGCGCCCCTCCTCCCTTCCCCAAGTACCACCATCTTTTTCATAGCAGGACTCACCGTGCGTCCTTCTGGCGATAGTGATAGTGGCCTTTAAAAAAAATGGTGGTACCTGATTACTAGGGCAGGAGAACTTCCCTCTCTATTTCTAGGAGATCTGTTTTAAAGGGAATATTAAGATCTGAAAACTCACGAGCTCGATCTTCATCTCTCGCTACTCCAAGAAAGTCGATGCCAGCGCCTATTGCGGCATGTGCATCTGAAAGGCGGTCTCCTATGTACAGACATTCTCGGACATCGACGCCTAGTAGCTTCATGTTGTCTAGTACTGGTCTAAAAACTTCTGGGTTTGGCTTATGGGCAGGAGTATCCTCTTGACCATAGAGGAATTTGAAAAGTCCACTATCCCATTTAAGCTCTCTCAGACTCTGCGCGAGAACCTCATTGGCTAGAGATGTTAGGATTCCAAGGGAGCACCCTCGCGAGAGGCGCGCCAACACCCCATCAACCTCCGGGAACGCTTTCAGTGGGTAGCGTTTCGAAATGTCTAAGTAGGAAGTCTTGTCTATCTCTCCGCTGCAGCCTAGCTCTGTCATCATTTGATCGAAAGGCACTCCCCAGACGCTCATGACATTATCATGTGAGACAATGACGTTATGTTCAACCTTACAGAACTCTATAATAGCTGGGATGCGAGCCCCTAGTGTATCAACGAGAGTGTCATCGAAATCAAAAATAACTAACTTTTTTGCCATCACAACGAACCTTTTTCCTCAGAACTATATGCTCGCAAAACATCTTCT
>RFPC01000213.1 GCA_009926305.1 bacterium | reverse complement strand
CCACTAGAGGCATCAGAGCCCGTCTCAGGCGAATTTTGGAAGAGTCCAAGCCTAGTAGATACCCGAATAAATGCGGGGTTCTCAGGGCATCCTCAGGCGAATCTGAGGGAAGCCGCGTAGCGGTAAAAGAGGAGGCTATAGAGGGCGGTTAGCTAACCGTTTTTAACCAGCGAGCGGGTCTCGTGTAAGTACCCGTACGCCTTCTTTAAGGAGAAAAAAGGTAATGATTTATAGGTGTCAAAAATTACTGAGCAAGTCAGCGCTTGCCGCATTGTATAGGATACTCAAGGCGGTGCAGACAATACCAGCGCTTAACTATCTTGTGATGGATATTCACGCGGTTCTTTCTGAGATTGAACAGAAGGAGAACGCGCAATGAGTGAAGAATCGTTCCCAATAGATTCCTTTCCTGAGCTCTTTAGAGACTTGTCTAAGAGTATCTCTAGCGTGAGCGGCGTTCCCGTAGCGTTTCCCGCTCTTACTATGCTGGGGCTCAATAGCGCTCTTTACGGTAAGGGCGTTCAGCTAGAGTTCCGAGATTATCTGGTCAGATCAAATCTTTTTCTCGTGTGCTCATTACCATCAGGCGCGGGGAAATCTTCCACGGTAAACCCACTAGCGAAGCCTATTCGAGACTATGAAGCGAAGCTAAGAGACCAGTGGGAAGAAGATGTGCGCCCTGTGATTAGTGCCGAGCTCAAGGCGTTATCACTGGAAGAGAAGCAACACGAGAAGAAATTCGGTGTGTATGGTCTGGATGAATACAAGGCGCGGTTCGCTGATTTAGAGCGTGAAAGAGCTAAGCTAGAGGCTCAGAAGATCAATCCTCATAGGCTTATCCAGGATGACGTGTCTCAAGAGAAAGCCGTTCAGACTCTTTCCACTAACGGCGGCTCTATTCTCTTTCTAACCACTGAGGGCGGTCGAACGATAGACAATCTCCTTGGTAGAATGAACGTGAGCACGAATCCAGACGATTCTCACATTCTAGCGGGGTTCTCTGGTGATGATATTATCTCAGAGCGGCTAAGCCGTGAGTCTGTGGTGAAAGATCCATGTACTTCATTAGTGTGGGTTCTTACTCCAGACCGATTCGATAGCATCTTGAATTCTAATCAGCTCAAGGTCGGTGGATTCCTTCCCCGATGTATGCTCGTTCCTATTGAGTGCCAATATCAGGACGAAGATCCATATAGGATTTTGCACGTTGATTCTGAATTGCTAGAGCGCTGGGGTCGGCATTGCAGGGTTATGCTAGAGGCGTTTCACGGTAAGGAACCTGTAACGATCTCAACATCGAAAGAAGCCTCTGGAATTTTTACTCATTACGAGAACCAAAACGGGCGTGAAGCCGATAAACACACAGAAGCCATTCGTTCCTTCATGGTTCGGTGGCGTGAAATTGCCCTGAGAATTGGACTAGGGCTTCACATGGCTGAGCACCTTATGGACGCACCAAATAGAGAATTATCAGAAGAGACGGCAAGGAAAGCGGTCTCTATAGCGAAATGGGTTTTTAAGAAGCAAATG
>RFPC01000212.1 GCA_009926305.1 bacterium | reverse complement strand
CTCTTTACCGTATTTTTTTAAATCCTCTTTTAATTCTGGGCAAGAACCGTAATACTTCTTCCAATCCGATTCTTGTTTTACTTTTCTTTTTTTACCCGGTGGTTTTCTGAACGACCAAAAATACTTTCTACCAATGTAACGTCGTGAGTTGGACTTATTGGTAATGAGATAAACAAACCCGAAGTAGTCCCCAATATCAATGCTATCAAAAGGTTTGTTATCAAACGTCCATGGATTCTCATAACTTACACTAGTATTTATCTCAAAGCTCATATTAAAGAATCCTTATGAGCTATTATTTATCTTTAACCGGGACAAACCTAGTCTAGCAATAAAAAAGGGGACTTGTCAAGCCCCCTGAGTATTATTTGAGTTTTGTATCAACGACGTTGAGCAGCATACCACTTCTCAAAGTCCTCTCTACGCTTATCACCTCTTGGTGGCATAGGAGTTCTTTCACCACGAACGGGTTCATACTTTTTACCCTGCTCTCTTTCATACCTTTCAGGGTTGTTGCGAGCCTCTTGTGATTCACCAACGAACTCCACATCTTCTTGACGAAGTGCTTTACGACGCTTTTTCTCAATCTGCTTACGAGTAAGAACTTCACCCTTACCACGATTAGCATCGGGGTCATAGTTATTAGGTGGAGTGAAATTACTTCCAAAAGCCTTGATGTTCTGTCTTACACTAGCAGTTTTTTGCTTATTACTCATACGACGTGAGTCTTCATCAAGAGTGAATTGAGCAACAAGAGCATATGCTTCTTTCTCGGTGTGTCCTCTCTCAATTAGAGACTCAATCATTTGATCGAGTTCCAGTTCTTCTTTTACTTTCTTTCTAGGATCATTTTCTTCACCTCTTTCATAATCTGCTTTGGTATAAGGTCTGAAATCATCACGACCACCACGACTGGTGTCACTAGCACCATAACGCTGCTTCCTTCTCTTTGCTGCTCTTTCTCTCATTGCAGCAATAGAGTCTGCCTCTTGGATTGCTTCTTCACCAAGTCTAGCAGCGGCGGTAGACGCCTTGCTAGCGACCTTTCCAACGGCACCTGCTGCCTTTCTGAGACCTCTACCAATAAGTCCCTTAACACCCTTCTTGACCTGCTCCTTCTTCTTCTGAACGGCACCTACAACTGCCTGCTTGCCAGCACGTCCTGCTCTTCTTACCTCATCCTTAGCAATCAAACCAGCAATCTCAGCACCTGCCTTTGCAGTCTTTACCTTTTCCTTACCAGCCTTGACTGCCTCACCAGCCTTTCTCTTGGCATATCTGATGCGTCCTTTCAGCATACTCTTCTTCTCAGGTGCCTTAGGTGCCTCTGTATCGTGCCCGTAGGTTACCTTTGCCTCAATGAAGTCAAGTGCTGCTTCTTCTACAACATCAAGGACTTCTTCAACCTCATACCCTTCTGAGACATACTCTTGGACGAGTTCATCAAAGATTTCTTCTACAACTTCCTCAGAGAGATCATCAACTGTAATCTCATCGGTGGAAACATAAACTTGTTGATAAAGAGATCTG
>RFPC01000211.1 GCA_009926305.1 bacterium | reverse complement strand
GTGTGCATTACGAGAGAATATCAATATTGCGGATGACGACTTTCACTTGCGGAAACTCAGTGCAAAGCGAGTATGGAACGAGGTTATTAAGGATAGAGTGGTAACTCAGCCTACTAATGTACTGATTGGTACCGGAGCCGATGGTCGCGGTCGTGCGCCGGAAATGCAGGTCGTACACCTCTCGAGAAGCTATTCTGATAATGACACTCAGTACGGTCCTCTAGTGCTCATGGCGTTGGACAGCGGTGTCGAGGAGCAACCACAGGGCTTCGAGAACATCCCGACCTGTATTTCGAATCCAGCTCGTGAGTATATCAAAAGGAAGGAGTTCAGTGTTGGTGCTGGCGATGAATTCATGATTGGAGCATGGTACAGAAAGGGAGACCGGGCAAAACTCAATCTAATCGAGAGTTCACTTACTGATGAGGCTAATGAGTCGGAGTATGTTGTGGTCAGTATCAAAAGAGACAGTACTATCCAAGCCTTAGAGAGTTTCCTGCAAGCCGACTGCGATTTCTCTCTCCGTAGTGATGATAGCGATGCCGACAGCGATAATGAGGATGATGATAACGAGGATGATAATGACGATGATAGCTCTGTGTCGGCTGAGGAGGAGGGGAGCAGCGAGGAGGAGAGCGATAGTCAGAGCGGTAGTGATGAGGAGGACGAGGAGGGAGATAGCCATAATATGGTTGACTCTCGTTGACCTATACACACACACTAGCACAATTATTAATTCTACTTGTGTTTGTTTGTTTGTTTGATGATTAATAAATATTAATTAATATTTGCAGATATATGCAGGCCTCGGTCCCCTTCCTGAACCCGCATTTGGCTCCTCTGCACCCATGTTTGAGCTCCACGACCCTGACCAGCTAGAGGCAGAAGCTGCTAAACACAACACTTCTGTAGTCTCCTATGGACAAGCCGGAAAGCTTTCTATGTCCCATAGGGTAACCGATAGGCGTAGTAAGATGGATATAAGAATAGAGAACCTACAGAAGAAGCACCCCAATTGGACTGCCGATAGGTGCATGAAGAAGTTAGAAGCCGAGAAAGAAAAGAAGGACAGGCTGACAGAAGAGCGATATAGCCGTGCCAGTTTCAACCAACACTGTGTGCACTGTAATCAGCCGCTGAGCAAGCACGACGATACTCTCTATGGGCATAGGTGTTATGGAATGGCGACCTACTACGAGGAAATTAGTGAGGAACTGCGGAAGAGAGAGGAGAAGGCAGATAGAGAGTATTTGAGAAAGATAAGGGCGCATGATGATGGAGACTGGAACCCGAGTGGGGAAAGCGAGGAGAGTGACGATGAGAGTGAAGTCTATGAGATGGCCTTCTGTCTCGGTACCGGTGGAAGATGTAAGAGGAAGAAGTGCGAGGCCGCAGCAAGTTTTTGTAAGGTGGCTGGGCTGTGCAAGCGCCTGCGGCGTGCTGAGAAAGACGCAAAGTTGCTCGGAATAGTCAAAGAGTTTGTTAATACTTATGACAAATAATAAAAGCTTTGCTTTTAGGCTCCCCCGTG
>RFPC01000210.1 GCA_009926305.1 bacterium | reverse complement strand
GAAGCTTGCTCGTGTTGATAAGCTTCTTGATATGCTGGCTCGCGAAGGTCATCATACCCCGTTTGAGAAATCTACTTTACACTTTTTGGTCACAACAGATATTGCTTCTCATATTCACCTCCTCAAGCATCGTGTTGGAGTCAGTATCAATGCAGAGTCCGCAAGGTATAAGGAGTTCAAAGTAGATAAGTATTATCTGCCAGAAGACTGGCCACAGGAAGAACAAGATAATCTTGAGGCTTTTATCAAGGACGCTTACGAACGCTACCACGGCTGTATTGAACGCCTTGAGGAGCAAGGTTACTCACGTAAGCGGGCAAAAGAAAGTGCTCGTCTTTATCTTCCTTACGGAATCCAGATTACTTGTGACATTATGTTCAACTGGCGTTCTTTTGCTCACTTTCAAAAACTACGAAACGATGAGCACGCACAAGTAGAGATCCGTGATGTCGCTGCTGAAATGCTTCGTCTGGTAGAAGAACAGGGCGATTTCCCACTCACCATACAGGCTATGCGTAAGTGCGGCATGGTGCCATCGGAGAGCGAAGAATGAGCCTTGAAATCACAGTTTCCAAATCTGTGCATGATGCTTTCAAGAAAGAGCTAAAAGTGTGGGAAGATGTATATGAGAGAGATGGTCATATAATGAACGGGTCGTGGCTATCTGTCAGCGTAGGCTTACAAATTGCTGTTGCTGATGCTCTTATCTCTAGTAAGGAGTTCCAAGAACTATCCGAAAGAGAAAAGTTAATGATGGCTTTCTCCATCGGGCAGGGGATAGAAGACGAGTTTAGAAAGTTCCAGTCAAGGGTTAGGAAGCGCGAAGAATGAGCGGCAATAGCCAAGGCTGGCTTCAGTGTTCACAATGCGGTCACGGTCACATTGTCTACAAGTGGCAATTTGAAGTTGGCGATTATAGAGACAGGGAGCGTTGCCCGCACTGTGGGGTCGGAATCATGTTAGTTGACTGGAAGATATTTTTGGAGAGCGAAGAATGAAAAGATACTTTGCTAAACCCGACACTTGGTTCAAGGAAGGAACCGAAGCATTCTACGAAGAAGAAATGTTTCCAGTTGGAACTCTATTTGATGAAGACGGCATTTCACACGGGTCAGCAATCTACCGAGGAATTTATGTTATTGGCCCAAACGAGGGTTGCGACACCTATTGGCACAGCAAAGGCTATAAAGAAGGCGACGAAGTTGAGATGAGAGAGCACTGCTGTAATAGCGAGTTCTATGTTGTGGAGAGCGAAGAATGAAAGTCGGTGATCTTGTGAGACCAAAAAGTCAGTGGGATGAAAACTTCAAAAAGAAAAAGCATGATATTGGTATTCTTATAGACATTGAAAAAGACTTCTATCGCCACAACGATTATTTTCAAGACCGTCTGACTGTTTGGTGGATTCAGACTGATACGATTTCAAAGGAGCCTACTGGCTATGTGGAGGTTATAAGATGAGCAACGAAGAGCAAATCGCAAAGGAAATCGCTCAAATGTCTGACGATGAAGTAATCCAAAACGCAAAAAA
>RFPC01000209.1 GCA_009926305.1 bacterium | reverse complement strand
CACCGGCACAAAGCCCGATCTCTATGACATGGGAGTCTTTGAGCCGTTTCAATTCCAGAAGGAGGCAGTAGCAAAGGCTCTTGAGCAACCACGTGTTCGACTTCTCCTTGCTGACGATGTTGGGTTAGGAAAGACAATTCAGGTGGGAATGATCCTATCAGAGCTTGCACGGCGCGGCCGCGCTGCTCGAATCCTGGTGCTTGCTAAAAAATCCATGCTTAACCAATTCCAGGCAGAGCTCTGGAACCGATTTACCATTCCTCTTACAAGATTAGATTCGGTTGGGATTGCGAGACTTCGGCGGCGAATACCACTTAACAAGAACCCATTTGAGATCTTTCAACGTGTGATAATCAGTATCGATACGTTAAAAACTAGCCAGTACAGACATTTCCTCGAAAAAACAAAGTGGGATGTAGTTGTAATTGATGAAGCTCATAACGTAGCTGGTGCGAGCGTTCCAGAACGTCATCTAAGCCATAAGCTTGCGCAACTTCTTGCAAATACAGCAGAGAACCTACTTCTCACTACGGCAACTCCTCATAACGGAAAGGCAAGAACGTTCGGCCAACTAATTAGCCTGCTTGAGCCATCTGCCATTGCTGACCCAAATCTCACCGAATATTCCGCAGATGATATCAAGCCGTATTTCCTGATGCGGTTTAAGGAAGATATTCGAAGTCAGCTAAGTGAGCACCTGCAAGAACGGGAGGTTGTTCCCCTTGCGAAGACAACGGCACCTGCCTCTGCAGAAGAAGAAAAAGTATTCGAGCAGCTATCGAAAATTCGTGAATTCACAAAAAATGGTGGCCGGCAAAATACGCTTCTTGAATACGGAATATACAAGCTCTTTCTCTCAAGCCCTGATGCTTGTCGAGTGTCTCTAGAAAAGCGTCTGAAAGAGCTTGCTAAAACAAGTGAGAAAGAAGATGAGGAGAGCCTTTTACTTGAACTAAAATCAGCATTAGGAAAACAGTCTCTCCGCGGGTCGACTCGCTTCGCTACGTTACTGAGAGAGCTTAAAGAGATTGGCATCGATTGCAAAAGGAATTCTCCCAGAGTGGTAATCTTCACCGAGTTCCGAGAAACCCAAAATGCTTTAGCATTAGCGCTTGCAGAAGAGTTTGGAATAGGGAAGCCGTCATTCAAAGAAGACGAGCAGCCAAAGCAACCGATTGCAGTGATGCATGGTTCTTTTTCTGATACGGGCTTATCAAATCTTGTTGAGTCTTTTGCTACAGGGAATTCACCGATACGAGTTCTCATAGCTACAGATGTGGCATCGGAGGGGATTAACCTTCACCACCAATGTAATCAGCTCATACATTACGATTTGCCGTGGTCAATTATTACTACGATTCAGAGAAACGGACGAATTGATCGTTTTGGCCAAAAAGAAAAGCCTTATATTCGCTATCTTATTTCTGCCAGTCAGAACCCGGACTTTTTCGGAGATATGCAGATCTTTGAAAAGTTAATTGAGAAAGTCGAGCAGATAAATCATACCCGAACTGCCAAGGAGAGCGTTCTAAAACTCTACGATGAAAAGAAAGAAGAGGC
>RFPC01000208.1 GCA_009926305.1 bacterium | reverse complement strand
ACGAGACAATTGTAGAAACCGACGGCGCAAATATCGATATCGAGCTAAATCAAAATAAAACCGCAAGTGGATTAACTACCTCGATTTACGTTTCTAAGAAAGAAAAAGTTGATGATAAGAACCTAAAAGTTTGGTTTACAGCTTATGATGGCTCTGCGGAGCCCGGTTTGGAAAGAGATAATTCTTTTGCCAGAGACTGGAGTGTAAGAAGAACAAAACCGCAAAACTTCTCTGGTAATATATTTGCACGTAATTGGTACCTAAGTAAAGTTAATTAATGATTACATCTATATCCTCCTCTGGGCGTAAAGCCCGACCGCCTAAGTGGTGGGGGAAGCTAGTCGATACTGTCCCGCGCTTAGAATTGCCGTGGCTCAGGCCAAAAACCTGGACCCCAGAACTTGCCCAAAAATGGATGAGAAGTATTCCATCAAAGTGTCCGTTTGAAAGGCAATGGTGGATGGGGGAGAGGTTAGTGCTCTTCATCCCGGCGCTCTGTTCCCTCAACCCACTCTCTACACAACTCTACTCCCTTCGTCTTGAAGCCCAAACATACTTGGCTCGGCTTGAAGCTGATAAAAAATCTGTTTAAAGAAATGTATCCAGCTTCAGACCTGAAATCTGAATCTGTGATATAATAACTAAGTGAGCAAAGAGAGATCTTTCCTCCAAGAGACCTATTTACTAAGAGAACTTAACATGTCCGCAACTTTTAACATCACGACCATTGACCTGAGCACCAATGCTCCTCAACTCGCTCCGCTCAGTGGCCGCGAATATAACTCTGAATACACCCAGCTCCCCAACGCCAACCTTCCTAAGGTAATGCGTAAGGAACTTGACACTATTTTCCAGTATCTGACCGGTGAAGAACTCCCTCTCGATGAGAATACCTTCCTCATCAAAGCTCGTGATGGTGTGTATTTCCGCCTCTTCGGCCCCGTCCTCAAAGTCGGTGCTGATGGCGTAGAAGGTACTGAAACTGGCAAACTCTACATTCAATGGGGTCCTCGCTTCATTCCCGTTGGGATCACGAAGGGTGGATTTGTAACCGAGGATGGTCGTGAGATGGAAGCCGAATTTGGCTCCTTTAACTTCTCCGGCCGTGGAGAGGATCCTTGCCTCTTCGTCTCCGTGGATACCAACGATGGCCAAACTGTCCTCCCTGTTGCCGTTCGCTTCAGCGATTGGGAAAATCCCACCGAACCTAAAGCCCTCAACGCTCTTCTGAAGAAGAAGCCTGAGGATGTGGTTGCCCTTCTCCAGCCCGTAACTCCGAAAGGTACTGGTTCTAGCGGCCCTCGTATTGAGGCCGATGAGGAAGTCGACTTCCGCGAACTGGATGTAAACACTCCTTACCAGGTTGTTGGTTATTATCCCTGCAAGACCTCTTATGGCTTGACCTATCGCATCTTGATTGATAATCTCCCTGAAGAGGGCAAGGTTTCCGGCGCATGGGCTCATAGCTCCATCCGTCCTCTCCTGGCCACTAAGCCCGAGATCAATCGCGAAAAGCCTGCTACTCTCACTCTGCGTAGCAAAGAAGAACTGGACTCGGGC
>RFPC01000207.1 GCA_009926305.1 bacterium | reverse complement strand
GGACACCTCCAACTAAAATCGAGGAAGAAGCGTTGCAAAAAACGATAGGGAGAATCTGCCCAATCGCTGAGAAGTATCACTCTCCCCCAGTAATCAAGTACCACCATCTTTTTTTCTCATACTCACGAACTATCGGAGGACTTCCCTCCGATTAACACCATGTCATGGGAAATCCACTACGCACCAAAGACCCGTCTCTTTACCGCCTCATTACCACCCGCACGATACGAGCTGAGATGTGGCTCATGCCTTCTGCTAAGAATACAAAGCTCATTGGCGGTATCATAGCTCGCTACCAAGAGCTCCTCGGTATAGAGATATACGCCTACACTATCCTTTCAAACCACATACACCTCCTTATTAAAGCCCCTCGGGGTAATAGTGATGAGTTCATTGAGAATATCAACAGAGAGATAGCTCGCCGTATTAACTGGAAGTACCACAGAGAGGGCCCCCTATGGGGAAGACGCTACTCTGAGCAAATAGTCCTTGATGAAGAAGAGGACCTCCTAGAGGCGTTTTTGTACGTGACTCTTAATCCCACACGGCATGGGCTTATTAAAGATTCCAGTAAGTGGAAGGGACTTAACTCGTTTCACCATTCACTAAGAGACTCTACCCCGAGGAGGTTTCACTTCACCCACTACTCAGTAAAAAACGAAGAAGATATCCCGGTAAAGACTACACATTCTCTTACCCTCTCTCCTCTTCCTCAGTTTAAAGAGCTAAGCGCTAAAGCCAGGGGGAAAAAGATTAAGAGCCTCCTCTATCGCAGGCTAAGAGAGTACTGGGAGCAGCGGGGGGATGTCCCGTACTTAGGCCAAGAGCGGATTGATGAGCAGCTTCCAGGGGATACCCCTCGGAAAGTAAGCCGCTCTCCTAGGCCTCACTGCTACACAAAGTGTGCTCATAAACTAAGAGAGTACTTGAAAGAAAGACGTCTGCTTATCGCTCGGTACGCTGAAGCCTCTTTTCAGTTCAGGCTCGGAAGGCTTGATACTCAGTTTCCTGCATTTACCTTTAAGCCGCCTCTTCAGAGGGCTCCAAGGCTCAGCTCTTTTCGTCCTGTTATCTCTATTATTCCCGCCTAAATCCGTAAACACGGGAGAGGTGTATCTAGGGCTCTCCCACCACTACCAAAAGTCAGGGGGTTAGCGAGATTCCAAGCGACTCTCAGATAAGGCATGTGCAATAAACGCTCCTTAAGTCACTGAGGAAGGAGTACAGAAATAAAGATTAAAAAAGATGGTGGCACCTGATTACTGGGCACCTGATTACTGGTGCACGTTGTGACCTAGAAAAGAGAGCATTGCCTCCTCAACCGCAAGCCAGTGTTTAGGTTCGGTGAATTTATGATCGGCACCCTCTATGATTTCTAATTTCTTCATCCCACAACAAGAATCGTATAGTTCCTGAGGATCACGAGAAACGGGGACTGACTCATCAAGCTCTCCATGAACAATAAGCACTGGTCCTTGGAAGAGAGAGAGAGAATTGCATATATCTAGGGTGAAGTATTCGTCATAAAAAGCTTTATTGAGCTTTTTACCGTCAAGCCAGTGATCGGGGCGGGAGTAGGTGATAAACCCTTGGGAGGCAAAATC
>RFPC01000206.1 GCA_009926305.1 bacterium | reverse complement strand
TATTTGTTTTCGATAGGTATCCCAGCCTAAGTCTTTATTCGTTCGTCTTTCAGATAAGCGTCTAGGAGATTAAGATTCTCTTCAAGTTGACTGTAGTGTGAATAAGAAAATGCTGCAGCCGGAAGCTTTGAGAGTCTATTCACTGTAGATATACCCTCACCTATTTCGGAGCCAACGTCTCTTGATTGTGCACAAAGGAGACGGAAAGCTTCTACCTGAGGGATTCGCTGCAAAGAAGGGACAGAGTCTGGTCTTCGTTGAAGAAACAGAAGATTCTTAATAGGCGAGGGTTTAGTTGCCAGCGAGCGATAGACTTTTGCTGCATTTGTTCGCACCTTTCTCTTCTCTCCTTTTTCAATGAGAACCAGGCCAGTTGCAACTATAAGAGGCTCAGCGATACACGATCTTCTAAACAAGTAAGTTGTTTCATCAGATAGGAGAGCATAATTTCGAACGTTCACAAGCAGTCTAGAAAGGGAGCTCTTTCCTGCTTCTCGGTCCCCAGCAATCAATGAGCTAAGCCCATCTTCTCCTTCGACGGTTGCAGAGTGAAATCCAACAAAGCGATTGCGTAAGGCACTGAGCGCAAGAGGAGGAAGAGGCGGGTACATAGGAAAGCTCCAAGGAGCTGGATCCTTCATGCCATTAGCTTGAAACCAGACTCCTTCCATCTCCGTCTCGGATTCCTCGGGACGAGATCGAAAAAGATAGCGATCGGCCTCTCGAAGATCTATATAGAGAATCACATCAGGTGTTTGATCTCCATTTCGAATTGAATTTGGAAAATACTCACAAATACCACGTAAACAATTGCTCGAGGAACAACATACGAATATTCGAGTTCCCAGCAACTCAAGATGAGTCGAGTGCTTAAAATGATTTGAGCTTTGACTGAGCATCTCTAACATGTTCCCGTAAACTCCTGTCATCTGTTACCTGTTGAAGTTCTTCAAGAAGCACATCCCAAATTGATTCATTCAGAAGCGCAAAAAAACTAGAACTAGAATCAAAAACGGCGATAAACTCCTTGTCTTCTAAAAAGAAGAAAGACCATTCATTTTTTACAAACTTTTTAACAAGCTCATGATCAAGAGTAGTTGATTGAGAAGGGCTAGAAGAGAGAGTATTTTGCACAGTGGTCCTCCTGGAAGCTCCGTTTCAAATATAGTGAAGCTAATTCTCCAAATCAAGAAGTAGCTGAAGGTTCTATCCGATCATACTAGCTTCATCTTTCAGTTCACTCTCATTCACGCTCTTTTCCCTTGCAGTAGTGAACTAGTTTGTTGCCAAGAGGCGTAGAAAAATACCGAGTAATTAATACCCCACACCCTCGGGCATCTGACAAAGTTCCTGAGAATCTGCCCTCTACTGCAGATTCAGATAGTCCTCTGGAACAAAAGTCCCTGTCTAAGCAAGAGGAGGTCACATAATCTACCCGCTGAGAGATGTAACCGCGATTTTCAAGCTCTTTCAGAGCCTTTCGAACGGCCCCCTTGAGTCGAGAGCGCTCTCTCATACTCCGAAGGGCCTTGAAGACCTTTTGAATAGAATTTGAGCGGTTACCCTTTTCAAGTTCTGCAGGCTGGCTATCTGAAGCAGACCTAACGATTTTGTCTCTATCGACTCCCTTTGAACGTTCTTTGCTGAGC
>RFPC01000205.1 GCA_009926305.1 bacterium | reverse complement strand
ATCAACACAGTAGAACCCATACTTTAATGGGTCTCTCATTCTCGCCATAAAAAAAGGAGGGTTTGACCCCTCCATTATATCAGAGAGCGTTGCCCCTAGGCAAGACTTCCTCTGGGAACACAAAGTTCTCGTGAGGTTGGTCTACTGGAGCCATCCAGGCACGGAGTCCTTCATTGAGGAGGATGTTTTTCGTATAGAACGTTTCAAACTCTGGATCCTCAGCAGCTCTAATCTCCTGAGACACAAAGTCATAAGCACGAAGATTGAGTGCGAGACCAATGATACCAATAGAACTTGTCCAAAGTCCCATGACAGGAACGAAAAGCATAAAGAAGTGCAACCAACGCTTATTGCTGAAAGCAATACCAAAAATCTGAGACCAGAATCGGTTAGCAGTGACCATGGAATAAGTTTCCTCTTCCTGAGTAGGTTCAAAAGACTTAAAAGTGTTTGCTTGATCACCATCTTCATACAATGTATTTTCTACTGTTGCACCATGAATGGCACAGAGTAATGCACCTCCGAGAATACCTGCTACACCCATCATGTGGAAGGGGTTCAGTGTCCAGTTGTGGAAACCTTGCAGAAAGAGAAGGAAGCGGAAGATTGCAGCTACCCCGAAACTGGGGGCAAAGAACCACGAGGACTGACCCAGTGGATACATGAGGAAGACGCTAACAAAAACGGCAATAGGGCCAGAGAATGCGATTGCATTATAGGGACGGATGCCAACAAGACGAGCAATTTCAAACTGGCGTAGCATAAATCCAATCAGAGCGAAAGCCCCGTGGAGTGCCACAAAAGGCCAGAGTCCCCCAAGTTGGAACCAGCGGACGATATCGCCTTGAGCTTCAGGACCCCAGAGAAGAAGAAGAGAATGACCCATAGCATCTGCTGGAGTACTAACTGCCGCAGTAAGAAAGTTTGCACCCTCAAGATAGGAGGATACAATCCCATGAGTGTACCAACTCGTAACGAAACTTGTCCCAGTAAGCCAACCACCAATAGCAAGATAAGCTGTGGGAAAAAGAAGAAGTCCAGACCAGCCAACAAAAACGAAACGGTCGCGCTTAAGCCAGTCGTCGAGTACATCGAACCATCCTCTCTGCGGTAGAGTAAGTGTTGAAGCAGTCATAGACAAATAACAACTAAAAATGGAAGTGCAACCATAAGGATTGCGAGGATGCCTCCCGCTACAATATAGACGAGAGGCCAGATAGAGTAAGGATCAGCCAAAAATGTTATTCTACTCCTTTTCTAACGTGGATGCGTATTCCCTGAGAAAATTGGCGATGAACGCAGAGGATTGCTCTCGCGTTTCGCCTGTGTTGTCCATTCGCCGGGCAATCATTGCTTCCAGTGCAGCGATTTGTTCGTTGGTTAGTTCCGTGCTCATAATAAAAAGAGTTACGACCCCATAATAGGTGCCGTAACCCCGAAGTAAAGTGAGGTGGATCAACCGATAGCAGGTGCTTTCAGAGCCACAGGGGTGCTCTCAGCAGTAGCTAGGTCCAACGGAAAATTATGTGCATTCCGCTCGTGCATCACTTCCATGCCAAGGTTGGCGCGGTTCAGCACATCAGCCCAAGAGTTGATTACGTGGTCTTGGCTATCCAGAATGGACTGATTGTAATTAAAACCATTAAGAT
>RFPC01000204.1 GCA_009926305.1 bacterium | reverse complement strand
GAGTGTGGGATGAACCAGTGGATTTCGATCAATCAACGAAACTGATAGTTCTTCCGGATCCATAGACGCGGGAAATTGTGGCATCAGGCCAAAAGGTCGGACTGGCCTGCCGAAAATTAGAGCTGTCGAATACAGAGCGTCCAAGTCCATTTTTTCTATGATTTTCTGCTGGAGTGCAAAACGCCAAGGGAGGCAGATATCATCTGCATCCATACGGGCAACTAATTCGTACTTCGATTCATTGATTGCATAGTTAAGACCGCCAGCAAAACCCAAGTTCTCTTTCGTGGGGAGCAGCCTAAAGCGTGGATCAGAAATGCCACTAAGAACCTCCAAGGAATCGTCTGAGCTCGGATCCAGATGGAAGACCACTTCACCGCGCCTTCCCAACGACTTGAGAGTTGAAAGAACAGCAGCTCTTACAGTTTCTGAGCAGTTGATTGCGGAAAAAACAACGCTAATCAAGAAACCGGTGCTCGCTGTAAAACCTTGGTGAGATAGTGAATTAGAGACATGTGGGCATTTTCCACAACTTGATAATCCTGTGATGAAATCTTGATTGCAACACTCGAAAGCTCAACAAGTGCATCGCCGTTTGACCCCACAAGAGACCAAACCTCCATTCCCATGGCTGACGCCGTCTTCGCCGCTGCCAACAAATTTGGAGATCGTCCGCTTACCGAAATTAGCACCAAGATATCTCCTGGTCGCCCCAGGTCATGCAGCACACCAGAACCAGCTTCTTCGAAAGAAGTGTCGTTGGAATAGGCGGTGAATAATGCCTGCATCTCCGAAATCGAAACCGCCCGTACCCCCCCTGAATCCCTGTCACCTTTGGCGGTCTTGACTATGTCGCCCACGGCGTGAGAAGCGGATGCCGCGGAACCCCCATTTCCAAAGAAGAAGACTTGCGAATCGCGCATTCGAGCTTCTAGTAAGCCAATCTCCATTTGTTGAAGGGCAGCTCTGTCAACACTCTCAAGAGCGAGCCGATTTTCTTCCACGTACTCCGAGTAGTTCATCGCTTAGTCCTTAAAAACAACTTTCGTCCCTTCATAGTCTACGGAGATTGGAATAACCAGCTCATCTTCAAATTGGTGAGCAAATTTAGCGTGGTTCTCGGGATCGACCCAAAAAAGAACGAACCCTCCTCCTCCGGCCCCTAGCAACTTGCCCCCTCGTGCACCAGCCTTGATCCCGGTCTCGATCATTCCTGCTGCAACATCCACGGCTTCCGAATAGGTGGACGCTACTTTGAGGTTCCAGGCTTTTTCCAGGTAGTTTCCGATTGCGTCAGTTCCCTCTGTCTGAAACCTTTCAGGAAACTCCAGTGCCATATCTCTGAGTTCAAAGAGAGACTCGAGCTTTTGCTGGCTCTTGGAGGCCTCTAGTCGTTGGCGCTGAAGTACGGAGGTGGCAGAACGAGTTTCAACGCCAGTGAAGACCAAAAAGAGACTTGAATCTATTTGTAATTGCTGTTTTTCACTTATCTCGATAGGCGTTCTATTCACTGTTCCGTCGGCGTTGAAGACAAATTGGTTGAAGCCCCCGATTGCGCTGGCGTACTGGTCTTGCTTTCCAATAGCCCCTTCGGAAAGTTCATGCTCTATTTCAAAAGCGTTCTCAGCTATGTCAGACGAAGGCCTATAG
>RFPC01000203.1 GCA_009926305.1 bacterium | reverse complement strand
GAAAGGGTAAGACTTATGCAACTCGGTATACAGGGGGTCTTCAGAGGTTATTTTATCCTCAATAACCGATGTGTTCCATATATCTAGGGACTTAGAAAGAAGTTTTATGCAGCCCTCTAGTGTATTTTCACCGTATTTTTTCCTCATGCGGTTGAAGTCATCGACCAAAAGGTCCAGAGAAGATATGTCCTTAGCCTTGGGCCACCTGACCGATCTCTCTCCGCACCAGGAGATTGTGATGAGGAGGGAGAGGAGGGGTAAAGGGAGATTGTCAGGATTTTCCAATCTCTTGGCCATTACCAGTGCTCCCTCTGCCACCACGGCTTTAGCTATCAACCCGTCATGCTCGCCTTTACATTTGCCATATGAGGTGTCCTGATTAAACGTATCACGTACCTGCTTCCTTTTCTCCGGAATCTCCAGGAGCTTCATTTCCCTCTCGTGCCTGTGCTTCTCCCTTACTTTCCACTTGTCGTGATCGATTATTTCTCGAACTAGATCGGGAGGCAGATTTAGACTTGCCAGATCCTTTAGTTGTTCCAGAAAGTCCTGATCCATTACTCGATTTTAGCACGTCTTGACGAGAGATGCTCACAATGTCCTTGTAAGACCAGGAATAAATGATACGGGTCGAAGAAGAGCCTGGAATCCTGCCCATATCGATACCTCGAAAGAACAGGGTATTCAGCTCCCGGTCAATCGCCGCTCCGGGTTCGTCATACATAACGATCCTGACGTCGTCCGGGACGACGTCCATGGCGTAGTGGAGGGAGGCGAGGGTCGTATGATCATAACCACAGAATACAAGGTGGTTATAGCTTGTCAAGGGAATGAAAACCTTTGACGGATCGAGAATGAGCTGGCTTACCTCGACTCCGGGGACGCCGGATAGCTCGGAGTCCAGGTGGTCGATCATTTTTCCCAAATCTTTTTCGGACTTGGAATTTTCTGTGAAAATCAGGGCGATCTGGTAGGACATCGGTTGAAAGCTAATTAGCAGTAGAATTATAGCACAGGATTTTGTGTCTGAGATCGGTAAGTTAGTTACGGAAAGGGCAGGTATCATTGTCACCAAAGGTATCGATGAATACCCGGGGTATCTCAGTGACCAGGATAAGTTAAGATTCTATAAAATAGCCATAGACCTACTCTTATCTATCAACGCAAGGATAGAGTTGAATGACGTAGTTACGCTGTCCCCGTTAAGAGATCAATTGATCTCCGGAGTGTTCGCTCTTGGCATCAATCAGGAACTAGCGATAGCTCTGTTTAAATCTGTAGCTAAGAACCTCTATGAGGAGATAGATAGGTCGGGGTATAGGGATCCTAGGATCATTAGAGAATTCGAGAAATACGAATCTCTGTTAGAGGAGAGTATTTCCGATATAAACGTCCTGCTGAGTGACAACATATCGGAGTTTCTGAGCACCATCGATCAGTATGCTGATTCGGAGACGGCGATAGACCTCGGCACCACCCGGTCCAGGTTATTAGCCGTTAATAGGCCGGAAAACACTGGTTTCTCTAGACCTAGTAGATTGAAAAGCCGCTACAGCGTGGTGTTTGACAGGAAAGTACGAGATGTGAAAGAAGTCATCTCCAGCTCTGCTGTGGATATCAACTCCATTACTTCGGATTCAAAGATCGATG
>RFPC01000202.1 GCA_009926305.1 bacterium | reverse complement strand
TACGACGGTATCAGAGGCGGTTCGATTCCGTTCATTAGCAATGATGGTGCAAATCCATCTTCTCCCAAACTCGGAAGTGTGGCAGAGAGGTTTATCGCAGAATCCTGCTAAGATTCCGTGTCGAGTAATCGGCACCGTTGGTTCGAATCCAACCACTTCCACTATGGTGAACCTTAGTCCATCTGAGAAAGAAAGTCTTGGATCTAGTCAATCTTTAAGACAAGTATTTCGATCAAGAGAATAAAGGTAGGGGAATGACTATCCCCTTTACGGAAGATTGGCAGAGTCTGGTTTATTGCGTTTGTCTTGAAAACAAATGAGGGTAAAACCTCCACTGGTTCGAATCCAGTATCTTCCTTTCTCTAATATTAGAGAAAAATTCTAAATTGGTTGTGTAGTTCAGTGGTAGAACACTTTTCTCATAAGAAAGTAGTCGGTGGTTCAAATCCATCCACAACCACTGTGGCGTTAGCTTAGAGGTAAAGCAGTGGATTGTGATTCCACCTAGAGGGATTCGAGTTCCCTACGCCACCCCGCCCTTATAGTTCAGTGATAGAACGCATTCTTGGTAAGAATGAGGTCGTGAGTTTGATTCTCACTAAGGGCTTTGAACTATCCAATATTTCCAGATAGTTCAAATATAGTGTATTTACTGCCCCCATAGTTTTAGTGGTTAAAATAATCGCCTTGTAAGCGATAGTCGCGGGTTCAAATCCTCGCTGGGGGCTTTGGGTTTGGGATCTCTTTACGTTTGTAACTTAAAGAGTCTATGGAATTAGATTCCCACCAAACTCATATGTCTAGGTGGCAGAGTGGTCGAATGCGAGAGTCTGCAAAACTCTTTTTCGTGGGTTCAAGTCCTACCCTAGACTCTTGCTTCTTAATGAAGCACTTACTCTCAAGTGGTGTAATTGGAAACACGCCTGATTTTGGCTCAGGAGAGTTCAGGTTCGAGACCTGACTTGAGAATTGCCTTTTAATTAAGGCAACAATCTATCCGACACAGGAGTTCGACTCTCCTTATCTCCATTTCACGGGGATAAATTGGTATCGACCGGGTAGAGGGTACTGAGAATAAATCTCAACAACATCGTATCTTTTCGCAGAACTGCTGTTGCCGTTTGAGAAGAGAAATCTTCCTTTCTTGTCCGTGTAGCGCAACTGGTAGGAGGCACCACCTTGAGGGGGTGGACAGTGGAGGTTCGAATCCTCTCACGGACATTGACTTTCTGGGATATCTCTGGTATTCTATGAAAGTCGTTAAGGGCGTGTAGCGCAACTGGTAGGAGGCAATAGACTTAGGATCTATACAGTGGAGGTTCGAATCCTCTCACGCCCATTATGTCCGAGTAGCGCAACTGGTAGGAGGCAACAGATTTAAAATCTGTACAGTGCGGGTTCAAATCCCGCCTCGGACATATGCCGAAGTGATCCAATCTGGTAGAGGTGATCGCCTCAAAAGCGATTTGTTGTGGGTTCGAATCCCACCTTCGGTATTGGATTTTATATCCAAATTTGTTGGGTTGGTGCAATTGGTAGCATTTTGATCTCCAAAATCAAAGATCAGAGTTCAAGTCTCTGGCCCTTCGCCACTGTCCTCTTAACTCAGTGGATCAGAGTGCTTGGCTACGAACCAAGAAGTCGCAGGTTCAAATCCTGC
>RFPC01000201.1 GCA_009926305.1 bacterium | reverse complement strand
TATTCGTGACCGTCCTCATCTAAATATTCTACAGGCTCTTGACTCCAACTGGAACCAAGAAAGGCGGTAGCACCCAATGAAAATAAGGCTTCGTTGGCAAGGCTAATGCGTTTCCCGACATCTACGGGTCTCATTTTAGCCTAGTCCCCTATCAGGAAAGCCCTTCTTCCCTTAGAGCATTAAACTCATCAAGGGCAGAAAGAATCTCAAGGTCGTCTGACTTCATCTCAGGCTCAGAATCGCTAGCAGCCGCCTCTGGCTCATCCACTTCATTCCAATCCTGTGGAATCATATCCTCAAGACCAAGTTCCTTTGCACGCTTCATAATGTGTGCTTTTGCTGCTTCCTTATCTTTAGCACGACCGTATGCTTGAATAGCATTTTCTAGATCAGCCTGATCAGCGATAGGAAACGAACCATCTGCAAGCGCTTCGCCGGACTCCGCCATTGATTCACGTTGCTCACGTGAATACATACGCTTAATCTCAAGTTCAGCCTCTAGTGCCTTAATTTCTTCTTCTTCTGACATTTCATATTCAAAGTCATCAATAAGATCGTACTCATCGTATCCAAGTACCTTACCTTCAACAGAAACGTAGAAATCGTAACTCTTCTCTTCTGAATCAACTTCAACGACATAGACATCCTCGTCACCGAAAATGTCAATCATGACCCCAAGAACTTCACCCTTGGACTCTTGACCAAACCCGTTGAATGCCTCCATAGCAACCGCTTCAGCGTCTGCCTTTGAGACAATAGTAAGTTCTTCAAGTGACTTTCCTTCGACAAGCGACTCGTCAACACGAAGCCAACCCAGTTCATCTCCGTCACCAGACAAGAAAACTTCAATACAGGAGCCGTCTTCACGCTTTACGTCCACAACAAACATATCATCGTTTGCAGAGTAACCTGATCCAATGACTGTTCCGCTATGGGCGCTCTTAACAATCATTTCAATATCAGCAAGACCCGGAAGCCCATCTTCTGGAGCGCATCCACCTTCGCAGAAACCGCAAGGCTGGTCTACAGACTTACGCTGGAAACCACACAAAAACTCTTCAGACTTTTCTTCACCTTCAGGCTTTTCAGCGGTCAGTTTTTGCCATTCATCGTGGGTAGCGCAGGGCATGTACTTGCCTCCAGCACCGTGAGTACCTTCACAACCAAGAGCAGCAGCACGCTCCATAGCCTCTTCTTCGGTGTCAAACATGTCAGCCATGTCTTCAGCCTTTTCCTGCACTTCTTCGACATCTTCAGACTTCTCTTCGTCTTCCATATGCCCACCCTTACGCATTGCGTTCACTTCAAGAGGACTGCGGCGACGGTAGCGCTTTCCGTAACCTTTACCGGTACCCTCTTCGTAAACGTCAACTTCTTCGTAGGAGTCTTTGGCGTCGGCATCAAGATCAGCATACTTGTCTTCGGAAATGAGGTCTTCGTCCTCTTCCATTTCCTTAAAGCGAGCGTCATTTAGGAAAATTGAAGGCATTTTCTCTTCCTCTTCCCCGACCATCTGCATCATGATTGACGCTGCTTTTGCTTCCAAGTCAACAGACTCTTCTGCATCTTGAGGGGTCTCTTCATCCTCAGGGTCAGCAGACTTTTCTTCTACTGCATCTTCACCTTCGGACTCTTCGGCATCTTCAGCCTCTTCAGCCTCTTCAGCCTCTTCA
>RFPC01000200.1 GCA_009926305.1 bacterium | reverse complement strand
CTGATGATTCGTCGTGTTCTTTTGTTCGAATCATGCCTCTGGTCTTGAGCATTTGAAAAATTGAGAACGCCCCCGGCATATAGTGATTGGGCAAGCCCAATCTGATGATTCGTCGTGTTCTTTTGTTCGAATCATGCCTCTGGTCTTGAGCATTTGAAAAATTGAGAACGCCCCCGGCATGATTCGAACATGCGACCCCAGGTTTAGGAAACCTGTGCTCTATCCTACTGAGCTACGAGGGCAGGTGAGAGGCGCGAGCCCCTCGACTCTTAAGGGTATTCCGTGTCAGGGAATGAGATCAAGAGCACGGGCAGAAGATGGACGAAAGTGGCTCTTTTGGTGATAATTTGTGCCTATTTTCATTTTTTACCGCTTTCGATACTCTCAGGAGGCTCGCTTCGAGGGTGAATAGCAGCTGTTAAAAAGGACCTCATGGCAATTAGTTCAGGAATTCAGAAGGTGGAAAAGGTGGAAATCAGTCAAGCGGAGAAAAGAGAAAGACTATCTTCCCTGATTCATCGAATCTTTGATCCCGCTCGGGGTGAGGTCACTATTCGCACCATAATGAAGGAACTCGATCATCATGGTATGGCACTCGTTCTCATTTTTTTCTCGCTTCCATCAGCACTGCCAGTACCAGCTCCCGGATACTCAACAGTGCTATCAGTCCCTTTGCTCTGTATCGGTCTTGGGCTGTTGTTTGGAAAAAGGTCTGTCAAATTTCCTGCTTTCATTTCAAAGAAGACCATAAATCTCAGTAAGCTGAAAAAAATGCGATCTCTGATGGAGAAATTAGCAATCTTTCTAGAACGATTCTCCCGTCCTCGTCTGGCCTCATTTGTTCAATCGCTTTCTGCCAGATTGTTGATTGGTCTCCTCATCTGCCTGTTGGGAGTTTCGATGGCAATCCCCATTCCCGGGACAAATACCTTGCCGGCTGGTGGAATATTTCTGATTGGATTTAGCCTTCTCGAAGATGACTTTCTTTTTCTCTTTCTTGGCTTTGCCTGGGGTCTGATTGCTCTATGCTTTACGGCTCTGGTGATTTGGCTAGGAATGGAAGGTGCTAAAAAGCTGATCAATTGGCTTATCCTGGGCGGGAATGGTGATGTAGAGCAGGTTACAAGAGAGATAGTCTCATTCGCCACGCAATTTTTGGCCTAGTGCTTAGGGCGGCTGTTATAAAAGCTTCAGAATTCCTCCTGTGAGAACGACTCGAAACTCGTTGCACCCCTTCCTGCTGTGACACCCCTTCATGCTGTAGTACCATTGTGTTGAGTAAAGAAGTATTCAGCTAGGAAAGCTTCCAGCTATCACTCCCATGGAGTAGTTTTCTAAGATCAGAAGAGGCTCCCTTCTTTATTTTTGCAGCATCAATTTGTGCATGGAGCGCATCCTCATAAACCTCTCGCGTTTCTTGAAAGAAGATTCCCATTGGAACAGGAAATCGTGGGTAGTCAAGTTGTGAAAGGATGTGCGCCATGACACGACTCTTCGGATCGTGTATAGCAACGTTCTCCAGCATTCCGTCCATCTCCTGCTCAAGGATTTGTGGACTAAGACCCGAGAGCCCTATGCCTTTCCCCCCGTTTTCTCCAAAGATAAGCGGTTCGTTGGGTTTTAGCTCGAGTTGGTGTGTTGCTTTCGTCTTGCGCCCCGTGAAGTCGTCAAATACACCA
>RFPC01000199.1 GCA_009926305.1 bacterium | reverse complement strand
CGACGTAAGTCTAATGATACCAACGACTTACGACCAAATCGTGAAAATCTCAAAAGTTTTTTCTTGCAAATGCCGATTCAGTTTGTAGAATGAATGCAGAACGACAACGACAACACGAGGACAAAAAAAATGGAAACGCTTTTCACGGGTCGCGTCTATGATCACTATGGTGAGACTGTTCAGGAGTACACTGGCATCAACGCCGATGCACTTGAGCAAAAAATACTTGAGGACTACGCTGGCGACTATGACGTTTCGGGCTATGCCGTCATCATCGACGACGTTCAGGTTCAGGAAATAATCGTAGAAAGTTTTCGCTAAAGACTTGATACCCACAAGGCCGATACTGTAGGATAGAAAGACACCACAAAGGAAAGAAAAAATGACACGGCAAACGTATCATGTGAACGAAGGCAATCGGGTACGATTCATCAGCGGCAACAACAACGAATATATCGGGCGGGCTGTTACCATTCAACGATTCCACAACTCGTTTTTTGGGAATCTGGTAACGGTTAAAACAGACGATGGACGATACCGTAGGTTCTACGAAGGCGATAGGCTGCACGAGATTCTAGAATCGGCTTGACAGTACCAGGATTCTAGAATCGGCTTGACAGTACCAGTAGGGATTTGGTAGAATCAGAGCACCACAAAGGAAAGGGATTTTATGACATACTTCACAAACGAAGACTGGTTCGACGCTCTTGAGGATTTCCGTGGGCCAGAGGTTGACATGGAATGGACCCCCGAAGACGATAAGAAGTATAACGCCTACCTTGCAAAGCGGCACAGTGTTGCAACAGCCGTTGCCGATCCAGCAGAACTAGAGCGAGAGGCTAAGGCTAAGACGTTCGCCTTCTATACTGAGGAGGCCATTGCTAACGAACTATCACCCTTTGATATATAGGAGGGGCTTTGTTATACCTTGCGATTGTATGGATTGTATTCTGCTGGCTTATTATACTAAGGACAAACCTATGAACGATGGCGATATGGATGTTGTTTGTATTATGTTGTTTCTTGTTGCTACTGTTGTCTCTATCTTTTATTGTTATACTCCTATCTGTTAATATATAACCCTGATGGGGGGTATACTAAATAGTATAACCCCCCTGATGGGTGGTATAAGCCGCGACGGAGCGGCCTTAAAAGGCCGCTCGTGCGTATGTCAACCCCCCCAACGAGGGACCACGGCAAGTTTTTTGGCATGGTATTTGCCCTAGCAAACGGTGTGCCAAAAAAAAAGAAAAAAAACTTGGCGGAACGCTTGACGCGATGCCGATACTAGGGTATGCTTGGGGCATGGCAAGAACGTCACCACAACTTGCGATTTATCGTCCTTCCCCCGCGTGGGGGAGGGGGAGTGATATGTACCTTCATAATCTGGAGAATCAGATGACGGGCATTGACTACAAGCAACTCGCCCAAGAATACTATGCAATGGCCCAAAAGGCCCGCGAGGAAGCGGCCTTAGCATGGGAGGACGGCAAGCGATGGCTTGCTGACAAACTGGAACGGAAGGCCTTGTGGCTACGCCGAAAAGCACGGCAGGCAGAGGCCCGCTGAATCAGAACCTCCCCCTTTCGGGGGGGAGGCATTTTTATCAAAAGGAACCTACAATGCCAAACTCAACCGCTTGCTGTGACTTCGCCCGTGACAATCGTGACGGCCATGTGACCGCTGAAAAGCATATCCGATTTGAGACTAC
>RFPC01000198.1 GCA_009926305.1 bacterium | reverse complement strand
CATGATGAGCGTTGGGCAAAAAAACCCACCATATCTCATTGATATCAATGTTTTTTCTCATTTCCCTTGATAATCGGGACCGCTAAGGCCATCTCGATTGAATCACTATAGTCTGCTCCAGGACGGTGCACCAATGGTGGTCGTACTGGACCTGCTTGTAGCCTCTGCCGCAGTGCTTCAAACCGTCTTCCGCCCCCGCAATTTTTTACCCACTCACGCAACTGAGAGAGGTTCCCAGGAATCAAATGCCTCACTCCTTGATAAGAGCCACTATTCCTCTTTTCATGGTGCAGCCGTTCCACCATCGAACCAGGATGAGAGCCTCTAAAAGAAAACCCACGAGCGTTATCGATATCACCGTTCGTACCTGACACCATCCTATATCCTCATTGCGACTGGAACTCTCCCAGACCGCTTCATTATCCGATATGCGAATAGCACTGTACAACCAGCTTCATCACAGATTTCTTATATTAACAAACGATGTTCTGTTTATTCCGGTTGGAACCGCTCGTAAGTCTTCAGTAACTCCAGCGCCCTTCTCAACTGAGAATCTCGTTCGAGAAGCACAGGAGTCGAGAGATCCTGGGGTCGTTCGAAAGCGGGTGCTGGGGGCGAAGAGCTCGCTGCATCTCCTTCTTCTTCACTCGCCTGCTCCCCTTCCTCTGCGGATCGACGTCCATCAGGATTCGCGATTGCACCAGGAAGGTCGCCTTCTCGCAGTCGTATTGGTGACTTTTTCGAGTTTTCTTTCTTAGATTCAGTAGCCGGAGGCGAATCCACAGTATGAATAATATCAGGAGTGACACCTGTAGCTTGGATTGAACGCCCGTTTTTCGTGTAATACAGTGCAGTGGTTAACGTTAACGCTCCGCCGTTTGCTAGTGGCGTTATCGTTTGCACAGAGCCTTTTCCAAAGGTCTGAGTTCCTAAAATAATCGCTCTTCCATGATCTTGCAGAGCTCCCGAGACGATTTCGCTTGCTGAAGCGGAGCCTTCATTTACAAGTATAATGATTGGGTAATGCGCCTGCGTTCCCCTCTTTTGGGCAAAAAACTTCTGCTTTTGCTCTTGAACTCTACCATCAGTGTAGACAATTACCCCCTGGTCAAGAAATAAGTCTGTTACTCTCACAGCCTGAGTAAGCAACCCGCCTGGGTTATTCCTTAAATCCAATACCAAGCCTCTCAGTTCATCACTATCATTTTCTTTAACGAGCGCGTACAACGCATCTTGCAAGTCATCAGCTGTAGACTCAACAAACTGACTGACGCGCACATAACCAAAACCAGCGTCTAAGAGTCTATATCTCACGCTCTTTACTGAGATGCGGTCACGAACGATCGTAACGTCAATTAAATCGTCATATCCTTCGCGCAGCACTGATATCTCGATAGGAGACCCCTTGGGGCCTCTCAGCCGCTTTACAGCATCAACAAGTGAGAACTCCTTAGTAAAGTTCCCTTCAATTTTTACAATCTTATCCCCTGGTAGAATCCCCGCTTGCTCAGCAGGAGAACCTTCCATAGGCGCGACAACGACAAGCAGCCCATCACGAATAGTAATCTCTATTCCAAGCCCTCCGAACTCTCCCTTCGTTTGGATTCTTAAATCTTGATAAAACTCGGGCTCAAGATAACCACTATGGGGATCTAAAGCCGTCAACATTCCCTTGATTGCTCCTTGCACTAACTCATCGCCGTGCACCTCTCTTACATAGTCTCTCTCTACAATCGATAA
>RFPC01000197.1 GCA_009926305.1 bacterium | reverse complement strand
AATAACATCGTTGTTGATCGACCAGGATTCACCTCCTCCGGATACGGTAAGATCTCCCCGATCTCCATCTGCTAGGGTGACCTGAATATCGCTCAGGTTATCCAACCTGTTCCGGAAAAGCTCGACATCGCTCTCGAGGCTTTCAAACGCCCCCTCCAGGTTGGTGAATGACTCTGCGACCGATTCGCTTAAGGCTCCTTGCGCCGATGCAACTGCAGTGGCGAAGATCTTGAGATCACGAATCTTCGCGTAGGTTCGATCCGCACTTCGGACATTAAGGATTCCAGTCTCCGTTGTCGGGTCAATGCATTCGGCTAGACTCGATCCCAGCCTCAGGCCGCTCTTGACCCCTCTGCCGTCTTCGACGAATAGCGATGTGCCTTCAACAAACCCGTCCTGAGCTAACACTTCTCCCGTGCTAGACAACTCCTGACGGGCAATGTTCAATAACCCGCCTGCATAATCTTCTATAAACCTGGTCCTTAAATCCGCCACGTCAGACTAAAATCCTATTCTACCTTGCTTTCAACGAAAAATGCATAGAGCTGTGGGGGGGTAATCTCTGGTGGCGGATTATTATCCCATCTCACGATCCAATTATTAACCAGAAGCATCCGGATTTTACTAGCAACCCGGGGGTTTCCCCAGTCTATAACATTACCCCTCAGGTCGATTTCCGTATCGTATTGCTTCCTAAACGCCCCGATACCGGAGTTATTAGCGCTGGCACAGTGCACGGGGGTAAAATCGCGCAAGAGTTGTTCCATGACGCCTGATTCCATAGCACAGTTATTGGCACTGAGATATTTTATATCCCTATTAATTCCCAACGCTATGTGCCTGAGGCCACGGCAGTTAGAGATGTCAAGACGCTCTAGAGCCGGAGCTTCATGGATATATAAATGTTCGAGAGATACGTTACCCTCGAGATTCAAATTTTTTAACTCTAATCTCGGCGTGTTTATATTCACATAGACAAGACTATTGCGCTGAAGATTCATCGTAACGATCTTAGGATCGACGATAAGACTACTTTTCTTACTAATCCAATGGTCGTCCCAGGTAACCAGCCCCTGATTTGTCAACTTAAATTCTCTAATAGGCTGCACTGTGTCGCTGTCATACTGTTCCAGTGAAATCTCCACCGAATCAGTTAACTGTTTCTTAATCGCAGCGCGATACACTGTGCTACAACGCGTACCGTTGAAGTACTCAGGACCCTGGCCAAACTCCAGCAGCCTAGTATTGTTCTCAGTCTTACAGTAAGACAGAAGCGTTCTCGTCATTTTCTTAACCTACCACCGTGTAAAGTGCTGGGACAGAACTCGAACCAGTATCTCCCTTCATACGGAGGATCGAATCTCTTGCATTTTAACATAGAGATGCAAGCTCCATATTCCATGGGATCTTCTAGGCTGGCACAAAGCATCTCATTTTCTTTCAACAAAGGCGACCTGCTCGCTTCGCTTAAACCGCTGGAACTAAAATACCGCTGGGGGTCGGAAGCTTCGATGGTATTGTATACCAGATCGCGGGACAAACTCGACCCAAGGGGCCTGTCCACAGGCACGCTGCCAGGGGAGAAGGCAGGTGTTTCATTTCCGTATCCGGTCTCGGGAAACAACGCCTTGTTAAAGTCTTTACCACACATCGAATCTTTGTCGTATCCCAACTCATCGCACCGGGTCCCTCCAAAGCGTCTGCAGGATTCTACTGGATCAAAGCCCGAGGGAGTGTTTT
>RFPC01000196.1 GCA_009926305.1 bacterium | reverse complement strand
CGTTTAGACTCTCCTCTCCCAAATTTTGGACGCTTGACTACTGCACCGATATCTTTCACGGCGTTGTATTTTGGCTAGGCGGCGTGTTTGAGGGGCTGCTTGAGAGGATGGCGGGGGGGGTTAAAAACTCGGGATGGGATCACAGAGATATCCCTTTTCTCGATTTTTACGATTCTCAGCTACTAACTTCACTAGAGTCTCGCTGCGTGGGCAAGAGATGTCTCCAAAGGCCTTTTCAAGCTGCGCCAAGAGAGATTCTTTAGTTAGTCCATCTCGAGCGACGGCACAAATAAGTCCAGTGGTGTTATCTTTTTCTGCCAAGTGCTCAGATACAAACTTCTTCTTCTCGTTCAGAAGAGCACTGTGCCGAACGACGAGACTGGATATCTCTTCGAATCGAATAGCGATATGTGCCGGATCGATAAGGTGAAATTTCTTCTTGAAGAATCTCTCAAAAAGCTCAGAAGATACCTTCTTATTGAGCATAACCAAGAGAGCACCGTTTGCCCGAAACTGATCCGCAAATGGTGTTGTATCATCCAACCAGGAATCTACAATCGACTCGATAATCTCTTTCGGAGTATTCATATTTCCCAAAAGAGAGATTTGAAGAAACATATTCTTATTAAAAGGTATTCCTGGAGGTGGAGGTTCCAGAGCAATTTTGGCTATCGAACGCAGCACTTCTTCCGGAGTGTCAGCACCATTAGCCAGCCTTGTATAGATTTGATCTGACCAACTAGGATCGTCCTTGTTGAGTTTTAAGAGCTCCTCCGGTGACATGGTGTAAGAGGCAAATTGAGAACGTATAGTTCTTTTCCTATTCTCATCAGCATCTTCAGGCATCCAGGCTTCAATCTTCTTTGGATCGTTAGCAAGCTCATCTAGGTAATCTTTCTTTTCTTGCGGGAGCTCGTTTGACCGAGCGAGCTCAATCATTCTAAGGACGTTTTTACGAGTTGCTGCGATATCAAATAACCTGCTGTCCGAGATTTGAGGGTTTTCCTCGCGCTGCTGCTGCACTACCTTCTCTTTGGCTTCTCGCTTCTTCCTACAAACTGGGCAATAGAACACTTGCTCATACTCGGAAGAATGGTAGCTCTCAACGCATCCTCCGGTCGTATAGAGATTCGCTTTCGGGTGGTCGTCTGGGTCGTCAGGAATTGCACCAACTATACCATAGACGATCCTGGCATTTCCCTTTCGAAGCTTCTCTCCATGAAGCGGACAAGTTTCGCCATTGAACTCGGGAGGATTTGGCTCCTGTGGTTTAGGAAAAGCCTTTTCCTTCCAGCTCTCACACATTTTGGAGGGATGAAGAGCCTCACATGCCTGTCCTCCGCAGTAAACTATGGGAGCACCGAGTCTAGGATTAGCCAGAGCGATTTGAGGAAGAACAAAAAGTAAGAGAAGGGGGAGAATTCTCATATGAACTACGGTCCAGCTATGTCCCTCACCCACAATTGGTATGGTGGGAATTCTAGTTAACGTATCACTCCATGTCGGTAAAATATTTGTAAAACAAGAATCAGTGGTAAATCAGTACGATTTTGACGTCAAAGCTATTCAGAAGCTCGCAAATCATAGAGGAATAGGAAAATCAATCATATCTTGAGAAGAATTGCGGACTTATCTGATGTTGAGCCGAGAGATGTGGGGAGTTCACAATTGAGCTCGCATCTTCTTGCTCAGATTTTTCGTTTTGTGAATAAGGTCTGACCGAAACAGTTGAAAAGAGAGAGCGAATACCGAGCGTTCCCGGT
>RFPC01000195.1 GCA_009926305.1 bacterium | reverse complement strand
GCAAACTGAATGATAGAAAATGGCAAGCTATACGCCACCTGGTTTATGGCTCCTTCTGTTGAAAGGACTCCGCCTG
The DNA here is from genome assembly GCA_009926305.1 of bacterium. Classification (NCBI taxonomy): domain Bacteria; species bacterium. Next base: position 1,694 of record RFPC01000195.1, on the reverse strand, counting down.
AACCTGGAACAAAGTACGTCCCCTTCTCTTCAAACTCACGCTTCCATTCCGCCATGTAGTCCGTAAACTCATCAGCGCCATCCATATCCACCAGGAGGCTGTTTCCAAGGTTTTCTACGAACTGCCAAGCTCCGCCTCCTGCGTCGCCAACCATCATTGCCGTACCCACAATAGCTTTTTCTATTGGCTCGTATGCGGGCCGAACCCCTTGCCATATTTGATCAACCGTTTCAGGATCAAAGTTTTTGACGAGGTCACCAACAGTAAAACCTCGTGAGGTAAGAGGTATTTTAGAGAGATAAGTGTCAAAGAACTGCATTGGAGCTACCCGTCCGTCTCCATCAAAATCTACTAAAAAATATTTTTTAAGATCTCTCTCTATTCTTGAAGCATCTTCGGGCCTTCCAATAGATTTAAATTTCTCAACAGCCGCATTAGACGCTTCTTCCTGAACTCTGTTTCTTATCTGCTGAGCAGTAAATTCGACGCCAGATTCACCATAAACAAGGTCTGGGTAGTACTCCTGTATTGCTTGATTCAGAGTCATACCCCCTCTCATCATTTGAGAAAGGACATATTCGGTTTCTGTGGGGTTGTACTGATCCCCCTTTGCATTCTTGATAAGTTGCTCTACCTCTTTAGATATAGCAGCAGAGTATGCGTTATTATACGTTTCGTATATGCTGTAGGAATCTTCTGGCATGGATTCTTTTATCATCCGCCCAGCATCATCTCTCTCCCGCGCCGATTCTTGGAGAGCATAGTCCATTTGACCGAGCGTCTCGGATGCAGACTCCTTAAGAGTTGCTATTTGAGATGACAAAAACGTAAGATCGTTGGCCCAATACCCTTCTTCAAATCTTTTCTGATTCCAAAGCTTAACAACCCTCTCATGTTCAGCTATAAGTTTATTTCTTTTTTCAGAAAGCTGATTGTAGATTTCTGGCAAGTCGTATTCGCCTTTGGCTGGAGCTCCAAAGCGAGCTCTATACTCTTCTTCTGCTTTAAGTGATTTTATGACAAACGGATTTTCGTCTTTCATTTCCTTAAGCCAATCCGCATACTCTTCCGAGCTAAATCCAGCATCCTCAAACGCCTGCTCTACATCAGCGAGGGTGGCCGCATCATCCAAGTCTTTGTTTAGGGCAATCGTTCTGCCCTGCTTCTCTACCTCTTTGTAGACTTCGGGGAAGTACATGGCGTTCTTCTCGTCTTTGAAAAACGCTAGCTGATCTTCGAGAGACTCAAGATCGTTAAACTTGTCTGCTCTAGCAGTATAGTCGTCAGCAGCGGCCTCAAGACCGTATCTGCTAACCATCTCCTGAGAAAGCTCTTTTTCCGCTACAATATCAACCCCCTTAAGACCCCCTCTGAGCGGTCTTCTTCCGAGTAAGTCGGTTTCTTGCTTAGCGCCAGCAGATCCCAACAAAGACGGGGCCGACTCTAAGCCCAACCCGCCAACTTGCTCTGGCTGCTCTTTTTTTTTTAGATAATCAGCAGCAAACTTCGCAGCCTCATCGCTGACGTCGTTCCCAAGATTCTCAATAATATCTGGATGAGCTACACCTTGTGCGAGGTAATCCTCAATTAGCTGAATGTACTGATCGTTCATATTTGCGCTTATTTACGCAAATATAAGGATTGTCACTCAATTCGGTTTCCGTCTATATCGTACTTCTTGCGACCCGTTACAC
>RFPC01000194.1 GCA_009926305.1 bacterium | reverse complement strand
GAAACAAAAAGATCGCAACAGCAGGCAGTATCTGTAAGAGTCGAGACTTGGCGGGAATCTCGAGCAGATACAGGTCCTTGAATCTAACGTTTGAACTACTGGTGAGTTCGTTGTAATTCGAGCCAAGGTCTGACGGCTTAGAAGGCAGCTTGGCTAGCTCTCCAACCTTGGGCATAAATTGGGGACCGCCGAGGATTGCCGCAAGAAACTCTTTATCCTCCGCGGATAGAGGGGAGCTCGCGCGCTTCAAAGCCCATTTGCCCTTTTCGAACTCGATTAGTCGAATCTTCTTTTCCACAGCTAGCTGCAAAAGCTTGCTCGTCATCACGCTCCTAGGCTTCTTGAGCAGCAAAGCAGCCATATCTAAATCGAGATTTTTAGGAGGCAAATACTCCGGGATTTTCTGACGAATTGGACCCTCATGCCTCAAGCGTTTTACTCGGAAGAATATGGATTTGGGGAAAATGACAAAGACGAGTACCCCAAAGAGAACCCATGAGGGTGTGGATATCCACGGTGCAACTTCAAACTGCTCATCCAAGACCACCGAGTTGGTTCTGAAACCAATTGCGACTGTAAGGGTTTCGCCAGGACCGAGTTCTTCCGCCTCGGCACGGACTACGTATCCTGGGCCAGACTCCTGAATGGTGATTTCGCACTTCTGCGTCGCAGCGTAGACACCGACGTAACAGTGCATTTGATTATCTAGAAGGTTTCTAGCAAGGCTCGCATCGATTTCGATACTCACGCTCACCGATTGAAATTCCTGCTGCCACCCAGTGCCGTTTACATCCCAATAAAACTCCCAGATGCCATCCTCACCAAATTCGCGAAGAACGTTGGATTGTGAGTACTCAAGAACGAAACTCTGTCTACCACGCAAAAATGAGCCTTGCGGAACGGCAGTGTCGACAACCACAAAGTCCCCTTCCAGATAGGTCTCAAGCGGCCGCGGTGAGCCAGTCTCATCAGTCAATGAGAAAACCTCCGTATTGAGAGGAGAACCCTCATACCAGTCGGGTATGTACCGGAAAAGACCCCTGTTTTGGTCGCGTTCCGGGAAGAGAGCGACCAAGGTCTCCTGAACGTGTAGGACGCTCCGACCATTCTGTTCCAGGCTTAGGTGGTAGCTGGCATCAAAGCTTTCGAACTCGAAGGCGTTTACATCACCTGACGTCGCAGGCGGCTCTTCAGCACCTCCTTGGGAAGTGATAAGGGCAAATGGCGAAAATACGACAAGTAGCCCGAGAAGCGCCCAAACAGTCCAAATACTTTGCTTTGAAAGGAACCCTCTTGGGAAAGTTTGAAGGGTTGGAGCTTTAAGTCGCAAAGGTCTCACCTGGAGCTCCATACGAAAAATTAAATTCTGAGCGGTTGTGTGATCCGCATTTTTGCGAGTGCCGTGCCATCAGCTCTTCAACGGTTTGAATAGCCCAATCCCACCAGGGCATCTTCTTGAGGTCAGAATTTACAGAGGCCATATTTCACTCTACATTCCTCCCTCAGCGACCAGATTGGAGTCAACATGACTTCAGGTAGGCAAGAGAAGATTTTCATTTCTCCCTTGGTTTGCGGAATTCCAGCCTCCGGAGAAGTCGAAAGTCAAGCGATCGAGATTTCAGTAAATATGTGAGTTCACAGACGTTCGTGACACCTCGAATCTCTCCAGGCGTGCGAAGCGTGGTTGACTTGGGTATGTTGTCGCTCCGAGTTGGACAGGGTGGGCTCGCGTGCTTGTGCGCACTCGCGGCAGGTTTACTTTCCTCATGC
>RFPC01000193.1 GCA_009926305.1 bacterium | reverse complement strand
AACGGCTCAAGGACACCCTCTGCGGCACGAAGGTGATCTGGAAGGACGACTACGAACGGCTCAAGGCCGGTCGCAGTTACTTCGGTGACTTCGACCCCTTTGGAGACTTTGACCTGCTGTTTGGCGCCAGCAAGTTGAACCTGAAGATCGTGGAAGTCCCGGTTCGCTACCAAGAGCGCAGCTACGGCAGCTCGAACATCGCCCACGTCAAAGAGGGCCTGATCCTGGGTCAGATGTGCCTCTATGCTGCAAGAAAACTACGGTTTATATGAGTAAGCCTCGGACAGTTTTTGGGTCTTGCGAACGTATCTCTCTATTTGCATTCTTCATTTTATTGGCGACCCCTGCATGTTTGATTGGATGGCTTGGGATTGGTCGCTCATACTTTTCCATCCCTGATCAGGACCTTCTCTGGCTTTCGGAAGGGATGCGTCTTGTAAGGGGAGTTGCCCCTAGTTACGCAGATCATCCAGGAGCAATATGGTCTCTAATCTCTTCTTTTAATCTTAGTTATCTCCTCCAGTCTGTAGATCTAGGCTCGACGTTTGTTTTTGACACTAATCAGCTTCTCCCTGAGGCGATTGCAGAGAGGTCAGTCTTCTTGATGAGGATTCAAAACGCCTTGGTTGTATCTGTGATTCCGATTCTTTTCTATGTCCTTGCTCTTCAGTACCGGATAAGGAAAACTATTGCCGCGGTTTCTGCTTTCACGTTTTCCTGTTCTACGGCTTTGCTTGTTGCTGTTAGCGAGGTTCGCCATGAAGCTATGAGCTTGCTTTTCTTCGGCCTTTTTCTGATAGCAGTGAACTCTTTGGTGGAAGCTGCTTTCTGTGGACTTTCTGCTTGGAGGCGAGTTCTGCTTGTTGCTCTTGTATTGGCCTCATTCTTTTTGCTCTGCTTTTCAAAGCAGCAGGCATTGTGTCTCTTTCCGTTTGCGATTCTGTCCGGGGCTTGGATGTATCGAATGGGCTGCGAAAAGCAGAATTATTCGTCTTTGACTTTGCCGGTCAGCATTCGCCGAATCCGCTTTTGGTTCTCGGGGCAAATGTTTCCGGCTCTGATTGTTGGTTCTTCTGCTGTGTGGATCTTGTGTGCTCTTCCTGATCTTGATCTTATCAACCTTCCATTTTGGGTGGTTATAAACTTTTTCCTTGCACTAATGGTCTTCCTTTCTACTGGAAGTGGTCTTGCTTTCAGTAGTGCAGTTGGATTTTCTTTTCTTTCCATATTGGTCTCTCAGCTGGTCGTATTCCGAGTTCTTTCCCCCGGTTGGTGGCGTCAGGCGGTGACAGGTTTCCCGTCCTGGATGTTTCAGTATGCAAATGAGACGGATGATAAAGTCTCTCATTCATTCTCAGGATTCAAGAATTATCTGGGCGATTTCTTTCTTAATCCAAGATTTGGGTTTTGGCTTGTTGTGATTTTGACCTTTGCTGCCGTGGTTTCGCTTTTGCTTAGGTTTAAAACTTCTGATTCCATTTTTAGTTCTTGTCTGTCTGGGTGGCTCTTTTTGGATTCTGCTTGGATATTCTCTATTCTTGTTGCCATTGCGTTTACTCAGAGATTTGCTGTTAGGTATGAAGTCTATTTCTACGCTCCTCTTTTGATGCTTTCTGCGCTGAGGCTAGAGTCATTTTGTGCGGGTTTTCAAGTATCTGGATTCGCGGGCAAAAGACTAAAGTGTGATCTATTGGCGCTAGGTTACGCTCTGTTCTTGGTTCTTTTGCTCTTTAGATCTACCTCTAATTTGTCGCAACTATCTGCTTTCGTCAATACTGGTCAGCCTTCTGAGTTTTTGT
>RFPC01000192.1 GCA_009926305.1 bacterium | reverse complement strand
GCAATGTCAGCTTCCTCAATATCTTGAAGGCGAAACTTGCTGGCGCTGATACATTTTTCTTTCCCTCGAAAGTTCCAGATACTTAAGACGCTTTTTTCAATCGGTACTACTTGATTTGCAGGAAGGGCTTGCTGGAAACACTCATCCCTTCCACTTTTTGCTGCATCTCCTCCAGTGAATTCACACGTAAGGCACTTTGTACCAAGCTCAGGTGGAATTATCTCATTTTTTCGGTAATGCTCTGCGAAAAACCAGATACTCTCTTCGAAGGTTTTATCTTCGTGAATTCTCTCTTTCTCTTCGCCTTACTGCCTCATCAACACGAACCTTCACAAGAAGGGAAGGAAAGAGCTCTTTCTCAGTTAGAGGAACTGGAACTTCTACCGTTGTCTTACCTTCCTTATCTTTGTTCAAAACAAAGCGCTGATTGAGACCTGAGATAGGACTTCGGGAAGACTTATCGACTAAATAGAGATAGGGTACGACACGCCTATCAGGAAACACCTTTTCAACAACATATGTTTGAAAAGCCACTTCCAGTAGATACTCCCTCCACTTCCTTGATATGGAGCCGTTTTTGTTGAAAAAGAGGTCATCCTCTTGAGCATCAAAAGACTTCGCCTTGACCTCAAAGAGATGGATATCGTTCCCTTTAAACTCCAAAATATCGGCGCGAATGAAGAGCTCCTTATACTGCACCGCCGCTTCGAAGATGGCTGGTACACCTAATTGTAAAGCCTCATGGGTCTCGGCTAACGCTTCGTCGTACCCTGAAGCTGTAATATCCACTCCGCCTGGGAAGTACTTCTTTGCTAGCTCACCAACCTGAAACCCTCCATCAGCAAGTGCTTCAAGAAACGAGTCTTTGCTCTTGGAATCACCATATTCTCTTGGCTTGTTAGTATAGAAAAGCTTGGTACCGCATTCACACGCGAGCTTAAATCTTGATTTCGTTAGGTAGCGGGGTTTATTGCTTGTCATATGCAATCTTGCTCATACAATTATTGGAATTACTTTGATGCGGTATTCGCATTCAGCTTTTCTTTTTTCTCGTAAGGGCCAAAGCACTTCATTACCATATCTCGAACTATCGGCACCTAACGCCACTATAAAACATTAGCTGAATACGAACAGTCCATAACTACAGTTCATTTTTGGCAACCAGCTTCAAAAGCGCAGCGTTCAAGTGTGAGCTCCTCCTTAACCAATGTTTTCAGGGCACTGATGCTATCTGCCTAAGTATCTTGATCGAGCTCTTAGAGCTTATCACAATATCCCCTCCAACTTTCTTCGTCCCTTAAGGCGAAAAGAGGATTGCCGCATCTCATAAGGCTCTTCCACCACTTCTAAAATAGAGCCGTCAGTGCCAATAATGCAGTGTCGATTCCATGCCTCCGCAAAACAGTATTCCTTTATAGGCCCCCAGTTGCGGCACTCTCCATTGTGCTCTTTATAGTGCTGTTCACAGGTTATCCCAGCTCGAATTCTTGCCTCTGTTACCCCTTCATGCCTATAGCTTTCCCAAGAAACGATTCGAAATCTTCCTTTAGTAAGGCCCTCAACAAAAATCTGGTTTGGACGTGAAGCCACAGGAATGACAAAAAGGATGGGTTCGAAATGTACAGCGTTCTCTTCAGCCTTTTGCCACATAAGTGCTTTTCGCTCCGTGGCTCGGAGTTCACTTGTGTCCTCCAGCGCCTTTTGAATACCTTCCGTTGCACCAGTGGCTTCGGCAAAGTCCTGGAGAAAACCCATATGTCCCTCAGCTTCTGCAATCCATCGATTGAGCCGCTTTGCTG
>RFPC01000191.1 GCA_009926305.1 bacterium | reverse complement strand
CGTGCCATGATCTTGTTTTTAAGGCCGATAAGAAAAAGGCTCTCTCCCTCTCTGACAAGCGCAACCCTGAGGAAGAAAAAGCAATAGAAAAAAGTATTAAGGAAACGACAAGTGATCTTCTTGCGAAGAGATCTGCCATCGTAAACTCCATCAGACAGAGCGCTTCGAATTTTTTCACAGGCTATAACAAAGAACTTGCAAAAGTGAGTCCGGACCAAAAAGTACTCAATGGCCTCCAAGTAACTGATATCAAGCGGCTACTTGCTCTATATTCCAGAGATCCTGCCGAGGTCTACTCGTTGGCTCTCTCTGCAATACTGCTGTCATTAAAGAATAACAATAGGTCGCAGGCAGACGTCAAAGCTATGTGCGATATGATCGTGAAGGAAGATGGAAAGCTATACGACGGAGAGGACTTGGTGTCCTTTGCTACTATCGTTGCTGGATCAGTTCCCCCGAACTTCAACCGTGTTCTCCCTGCACAGGTCTCATCTAACTATATTGGGTCTACCCGTATATACTCCAAAGACCTTGCCTCCGAAGAGGGAGGGGATCCAATTCCACATCTAGGCACAGGCCTAGATGTGATTCAGGTAGATACGCCTAGCAGCAGCAGCTCTTGGTTCATGTACAGGTCTTCGCATATCGCGCTAGTCAAGTCCCTGATGTCTGATCATATCGCCTCTACTTTTGATGAGAATGAGAAAAAGATAAAGGAAGAGATCGAGAATAATTTTGCAGTCGACGACACCAGTGGTCTTAATCGATTTGCAAAAGACGATATCGACAAAAAAGTTCAAGAGCTCGAGGCTACAGGCATTTTCGGGCAAAGGGGGCTTGAGCTAGAGCCTCAGACTGATGAGATCGAGCAGCTGAAGGGCGAAAATGAAGAAGAAAAACGTCAGATCATTCTAGTTAGAAATGTCAACAATTTCATCAAGAAACAGACGAAGAGCTCGATTATCAAGGCCTTGTCAGATGCTGGATTTGACGACACCTATTACGATGCGCTTATGACATGTGTCGCCAGAAGGCTCGGCCGCACATTTAATGAGGCGCTCACCCGTAACGTTGTTACGCGCTATTCATCCAAGAAAGAGATGTCACAATCACTCTCCGTAGGAGGAGAGGTGGTTGTCGAGAGCGAAGAGGGGCCCGAAGAAACCGGAGGATTTGCCGGTGGAAGATCGGAAGATGCCGAGCGAGAGCGTATCCTTAGAAAAGGAGACATGGAAAACTTCGTTTATAAGTGGATAAACTATCCTTCTTATAAGACGGATGGCTCTATTGGTATTCAGTCCCTGCCAGGCTTCTTAGCACGCGCCATGTATAAGGCAGAGCTAGCGAGCCAGGGCGATGAGGCGGCGAAGCGGTTCATAGAGAATATGACCAGTAGCACAGAAAAGCTCTCTCGTAAGAAATTGCTTAAGCACCCATTGATGATGGTACTAAAGAACTCTGTCCGCCTCGCCGCGGGTCATGAGCTCTTTGAGGTCCCTGCGCGCAAGAATCTGGCCGATCTACTGAGCTACAATCAGGCTGCCGGTAGCGATATTGTGTCATATAAGGATGTAGCACGTGATATCGGCCTCTTTACCGATCCACTTTACGCTTCTGACAAGCTAGCTGCAGGAGACAGCAGGGGAGATAGTTACGAGCTATTCTTTAGCAGAATGATTATGAAGGCCGGCCACATGAAGGTCACAGACTACTCGCTGTGGAAGGCTGGTATGCAGGAAGAGCTTGAAATCTACAGGAAGCAGAGCTCTGCTCGCCTAGACTCAATGCTCGCTCGTGGTA
>RFPC01000190.1 GCA_009926305.1 bacterium | reverse complement strand
CCCTTTGCCCAAATAACGGGATATGAAGGTTCCAAGGTACAATTGATGGCTAGTTTTAATAAAGCACTTCAGCGAATCGACTTTTACCGAGGGACCTCGGTGATTAGTAGTCCGTACTCTACGGACTTAACACTGGAAGAGGCTGGTCCCGATTCGGCAACAGGTTTCGCCCCTATCCCTGCCGATACCTTGATTCCCATCTATTCCACCACCCTTCGCCAAGCCGACACCCTAGCCATCAATTTGGTGGATACCAGTGGGCTGCTAAGTAGTGAAAACCGCTCGGGTATGATTCAATTCAACCTGCAAGCTATCGCAGACTTAGCCCCGGTTGTAGAGTTGCTCGAGCCTGCTCAAAATCTAAGTGAAGTGTCTCCCGAACAGCTGGCCATCATTTACCGCGCAAGTGATGATCATGGCTTGCGACAGGCGCAACTGGTTTATGAGCTCAAACGCCCCTTTCAAGATCCATCGCCCCTAGTGGTGATTCCGCTTGGAACGGCCAAAGCCATTGAACTCAATAGCTATGATTGGTCGCTAAGCGAACTGGATTTACGCCCCAAAGATGAACTGCATTTTTGGATAGAGGTATTCGATAATGATGGGTACAATGGCCCCAAAAAAGGGCAATCGGATATTAGAGTACTACTGGTGCCTTCTTTGACGCAGTATTTCGATGAACTAGGAGAACGGGAAGACGGGGTCACCGATGAGCTAGAAAGTATTAGTGAAACCTTCGAAAGCATTCAAGAACGATACGATGAATTTAAGGAAGGGCTTATTGAAGAGCCGGAAGGGAGCTATGAGCAGCAGGTTCAGCTCGAAGAACTTCAACGCGAGCAGCAGGAAATTGAAAAACGCATCGAAGAATTGAATGAGGCTTTTGAGCAAATCAAGGAAGAGCTCAGCGAAAAAAATCTTCTTTCGGAGGAAACCATGAAGGCCTATGAAGAACTTGAAGAGCTCATGAAAGAGATCGACGACCCTGACTTCCGCGAAGCCTTGGAACAACTTCAGGAAAATCTACAACAAATGGATCCCGATCAAATGCGGCAGGCTCTTGAAGAAGTTGAGTTCAATGAAGAGCGTTACAAGGAACGGCTTGAACGCACCCTTGAGCTATTCAAGCAGCTGAAACTGAATTCGGATTTGGAGAAGTTGGCGCAGTCGTATGAAGAACTGGCAGATCAAGAGCAGGAGCAGGAAGCTGGGCAAAGCGATGAGCAAGAGGGCAGCGTTCAAAACTCGGAACAAAAGGCTGAACAAGAAAAGGAGTCGTTACTCGAAGAATTAAACCGTTTAGAAGAACAAACCGATGCCCTGAGCGAGCAAAGTAGTCCTAAGAACGAACAGGCCATCCAAGAACTACAGGAATTTAGTAAGGAGGCCCTAGAAGAGATTAAGGAACGCTTAGAGCAAGAATCCAAGCCCAATTTAGAGCAGGAATTCAGAGACTTGGCCCAAAAAACCCGAGAACAAATGGAGTCGATGGGGCAGCAACAGCTCAACGTGAACATAGCAGCCCTTCAATACATCTTACAAAGTCTACTTAGCCTTTCTGAAGAGCAGGAAAAGGTGGTGAATAGTACCGAAGCATTAGAAAATCAAAGTCAGGCTTTTGTAGAGCTCGCACGTCAGCAGCAGCAGATTGAGCAAGTATTTTCCGGGGTAGCGGATTCTCTGTACGCCCTTTCCACTGAAATTCCTCAGTTCGCCAATCGTATCAATGAACTCAAGGCCCAAACACTGGATCGCATTCAAACCGCCTTAGGGCAAATGACGGAACGCGAAAAAAACCGC
>RFPC01000189.1 GCA_009926305.1 bacterium | reverse complement strand
TCTCAAGCAAGAACTTGATGCGCTGCGTGTACTTCAGCGTGAACTGTATGACAGCTATTGCATTCACTACGGCGATTGCCATTTTGTCACTAGCAACTATTTCAATAGCGCTAATGAACTGATTCGCAACATCCGATACGCAGCTAAGGAAGCTAACGCTCGACTGGAAAAGATGTGGGAGTCAGAGAACTCCAAGTGGCGAGAGACTACCGAAAACATTCTGCGCCCTCTCTTCACTGACGAAGAAGAGTACCGCATTGCTTACAGTGCTTACATGGAGATCTTCCCTAGCAAGGAAGAATACAGAGCCCCAATCAGAGTATCCGTTTTGGGTCCTCTTCCTACCACGCTGGAAAAAGTGGACAAACCTATCGAGGGTGACATTCTCGGCACCATCGCTTACGAGAACAGTATCAACACTGAGGCAATCCTTGAAGCAGCTAAAGCACAAGCTGCTGATAAGGCTCTGATGATTGGTGCTGAGCTAATCGATGACCTTGATTCACGGCCATGTGAAAAGGTAGGAAAACAGCAGGTAGGTAGTGATAAGAAGAGAGGTTCGTGGGAGATTATCGCCAACAAGCTTCGCCTTATCTCTGACTCTGTTCCCGGTTTCGAGAACCTGTCTGATCTCTCCAGAGAGCTACTCGAAGTAGGTAAGGATATGAGCTCCAACGTGCCTCAACTGAGGCATAAGGCAACGGAGAAGTTCTACACACTGCAGGAAACCATTAAGCAGGAACTTGAAAGCATCTGCAATAACAGAGACTCTTCCAAGGGACTGGAGAAACTCAAAGAGTCTCTCTGCCTGTCAACTAAATACAAGCAGCTCTGCGAGCGTATCAAATCAGCAGAGAATCTCAACGTTCTCAACTTCCTTACCCCTGAAGTGACAATGGAGCTCGACATTTATGAGCAGCGCTCCAAACACCTCAGGAAGCTTCTGGATCAACGTAAGTCTTTGGTCCGAGCCGCTAGTGGTGAAGCTCTCGATGAGTTGATTGCTGAGATCAACGACAACAACATCGAAGATCCCGACTTCTGATTACCTACTCAACATCAACACAACAAACAGTCATGGACGACAAACTCTTCACTAAGTTTCAGACTTTCCGCGCAGCTCTCAACAATGCTCACCTTGAGCGGGAGCACATCATCAATGGTCTTCTTGCCACGCTGCTCAGTAAGCAGAATGCTTTCCTGCTCGGAGCTCCAGGTACAGGTAAGTCGGATCTGATCCGATCTATCTGTAGTGGCATTGAGGACTCAAACTACTTTGGTTATCTTCTCAGCCCTACTACTGATCCATCTGAACTCTTCGGCCCAGTAGCTGTAACTAAGCTCCTAAACGATGAGTACACGCGGGATGTGCAGGGCTACCTCCCCTCAGCACACGTAGCTTTCTTGGATGAGCTGTTTCGTGGCAGTTCAGCAATCCTCAACTCTCTTCTGACTTTGTTGAATGAGAGGACATTCAATAACGGTAAGGAGACTATAGAAACTCCAATCCAATCGATTGTGGCTGCCACGAACAGCTGGCCTACCGAGGAGTCACTTCAAGCGTTCGGTGATCGCTTTCTTTACAGACCTACTGTTGACTTCCTTCAGAAACCATCATCTAAGAAGAAACTAGACGGGTGGGCTTTGGGTATTTCCAAGCGTCCAGAGGTAGGGGTACACATAACTCTGGATGACCTTAAGCAACTTCAAGAAGAAGCAGTCAACGTAAAGGTAAACGATGATTTCTTGGACAAGTTCTCCAATGTCCTGACCATGCTCGACCAGCGTGGGATAACGATCTCCGATCGCAGGCGCGTTCAAATACTTAAGTTCATGAAAGCTTGGGTAGTTGTCATGGGA
>RFPC01000188.1 GCA_009926305.1 bacterium | reverse complement strand
CCCTCACGTTCTGGTCTAACGATGCGTGAATAAGATCTCTCTGCCCATGTTTGCAGCTGATCTACAGCCGCTGCCCGATAGGTGTCCGCAGCACCTAGAGTCACACTCCACTCACCATCGAATAACCACTTTGAGAGCTTGCCAATGGTTGTGGTCTTTCCAGCTCCATTCACTCCTACAACCAGAAAAACGTAAGGCAGTCTTCCGTCACTTAGGTTTAGCTGAATGTCGGGTCTTTCCAACTTAGAGACCAAGATATCTCGAAGTGCAAGTCGAAGCTCAGCATCACTCTCCAGGCCGCCCTTGCTAGCACGCGAACGCAACTCGGTCGTAATTTCTTCAGCTGCTTCAATACCGAAATCTGCTTGAAGCAGGATGTCCTCAAGATTGTCCAGCTCAATCTGAGATTGAAACAGAGAGCGGATTCCATCGCCCAGGGTCCTTTTCGGCAGTTCAACTTCTTCAACATCCACACCTTTCGACAAAGGTGCAAATGACGACTCAGGCTCTCTATTGGCTGTCTCTGCCGGCTGTCTTTTCTGCTGAATTGGGGCTGCAGAGACCTGATTCTGTTCCACCTGAATACTTTCGGCCGGAGTCTCAACCGTTAGCCTGGCTTCAAGAACTGGTTTGGATTCAGCAAGAGGACTCATTGCCGCAGTGTCGATGACTGATTCAGGAGTGGCTACCGAGTTTTTCTTATCTCGCAGTCTCTTCAAAAACTTGAACACTAGCTAGCTTTCTCCAAGGTTTGACTCATGACTTTAGTAACGCCGTCCTTGCCCATACTCACCCCATAGAGAGCATCTGCAATTTCCATAGTGCGCTTTTGGTGCGTAACGATAATCAGTTGAGAGGCCTCCCCCAGGGTCTTCAACACTTCAAGAAGTCTTTCGAGATTTGTGTCATCAAGAGCAGCTTCAACCTCATCGAGAACGTAGAACGGACTCGGTCGTGCCTTAAAAATGGCAACCAAAAGGGCCATTGCGGCTAGGGAGCGCTCTCCTCCCGAGAGCAAACTCATTCTTTCAATGCGTTTGCCCGCTGGCCTGACTGAAACGTCAATCCCAACCTCTTCTCCCTCCTCGGGTTTCGTGAGGTTGAGTGAGCCAGAGCCACCAGGAAACAAGATTGGAAATACTTTCTCGAATTCTCTCTTCGTGTCTTCGAAAGCGGCGGCAAAAGTTGTTTGAATCTTTCCATCAATCTCTCGAATGATTCCTCGAAGCTCCGATTTTGCCTCGTTTAGATCATCCAATTGAGTGCTTAGGTAATTGAGCCTTTCTTCAAGAGCAGAGTATTCTTCCTCGGCAAGCGGATTGAAACTACCAAGGACCCTAAGTTGGTTGTCGATTTTCCTAAGCTCGGATTCCAATTCGGCATCACTGCGATCTGCCAAGTCCGCCGGCTCAGAACCCTCCAGGTCGCCTAATGATATTTGCAACTCCTCGCGTATCCGCTCTTCAATAGCGCTTAGCTGAACCTTGAGCTCGTAGCTACGCATCTCCGCGTTCTGAAGCTCACCTGCCAGAGACGAAGACCGCTTCTCAAGCTCCAATCTTTCGCGATTAAGAGCATCGAGTTGAGCTAACTCAGTCTTTCTCTGGTCTTCAAGTTCTCCAGTGTGCTTCTTTAGGTTGCTGATCGATTTCTTTATGGCTAGTCCAAGTGCGGGGAGAATTGCTGTCGCACGGGCTACCGCTGAATCCTTTTCGGCTAAGGCCTGGGCATCCCTCTCAAGATTTTGGATTTCCAGTTGAATGTCGGCCATGAGGTTTGACTTCTCGACAAGATCTCGATCGAGGTTTAGCAGCCGCTCGCGAATTGAACCAAGTTCAATTCGGGTTTGAACCTCTTCCT
>RFPC01000187.1 GCA_009926305.1 bacterium | reverse complement strand
GGTGGAGCTACGGGATTTTGGTCGAGGCTTCAAGTGGATTCGTCCAAGTTGCTCATGCGGATGTGAAAAAGTTTGGGGGCATGGCTTTGTTACGAGAATCCTTGATGGAATTCTTCTCGAGCTCAAAAGATACCGCTGCCCTTTGTGCAAAATGGTCTTTACTCTCAGGCCCGTAGGCTTCTGGTCGAGGTTTCAAACTCCTGTTTCGGGCATCTTTAAGGCCGAGCGCCCCAGAGATAAGTGTTATTTTTCAGAGTGGAGATAGGCATAATTTGCCGGAATTAAAGAGAAAGGATGAGGGACAACGGGAACATTCAGAAAAAATTCCAATAGAATTGGAGATTCCCGTGCCACACTCATCGAAGCGAGATTACCTCGCACTGCTATGGTGTCGCTATAACAACTCAAATACAAGAGCAGAGAAATCAAAGATTCTAGACGAAATCTGTCGTAATCTTGGCTACCACAGAAATTCCTCGCTCCGGCTGATGAATCGTGACGAGCCTCCAAAATTGGGGCGGGGTAAAGGCAGTTCTGCAAAGAAATACTCCGAGGAAGCCAAAAGCCATCTTAAGCGACTCTGGCGGGTCATGGGACGTCCGGCGGGCAGAAAAATGAGGGAGATGCTTCCAGATTGGCTTTACTTTGACCAAGAACAGACTCTGACACAAAAGATAAAGCAAGAACTCATGACGATGTCGAAGAGTTCTATCGATAACTTTCTCAAACCTGCGCGAGCTCAATGGAGACGGGAACGAAACACAGGCACGAAGCCTGCAAGAGCCAAAGTAAAGACTCTTGTGCCTGTAAAACCAATGAGCTTCAGAGCTAAAAAAGTCGGAACAATAGAAACTGATACTGTTGCACACTGTGGAGAGCATCTTTCTGGAAATTTTTATTGGTCACTCTGCTGGACGGATCTCAAAAGCACCTGGACGGAAGCTGCGGTTGTTTGGAACAAACAATCTCTAGAAGTAAAACGTGTTCTTGAAAGAGCTGAATCGGAGTCATTCTTTTCCTGGGAAATGCTTTGCAGCGACTCAGGCACAGAGTTTTTAAACAAAGAAGTTGTTATTGATTTCTGCAAGGATCCAAGACGTGAAAAACCGTTGCTACAAGTCCGAGGCCGTCCATACAAAAAGAATGACCAATGTTTTATCGAACAGAAAAACAATGTTTTCGTTCGTCAGCTTCTGGGGTACGGGCGACTGGACAGCCGCAAAATGGGTGACCTTTTGAATCAAACTTACCGGGATTGGGGGCTATTGCGAAATCACTTCGTTCCGACAACAAAGCTCCTGTCAAAAATACGCGTCGGATCAAAAATAAAAAAGGAATACGACCAACCGAAAACACCTTACGAGCGTCTCTTGGAAGATCCAGATGTTTCGCCGGAACAGAAAGAAAGACTTATTGCGGAGCACATGAAGCTCAATCCCTTTGAACTCCGCAGACGTGTCCTAAGCCGGCTCAAAGTCATTCATCGATGGCACGACATCCAGGCCAGAGACAGAGGGGGACTGACAGCATGACTATGAAAAGAAAGAGGAGTTCCTTCAATAACACTTATCGTTTGGGCTGTGCGCGAGGAGTTGAAATGGGTGCTTGGAGCACAGGAGCTAATGATTCGAGCAGCCGATATGAGACGTGCCTGCGGCACCTCTGTTTCAGAAGTGACACAAGACGGTCTCAGGCAGAATGAAAGGCTACTTTAGGGCGTGTTTGAGACCTCTTGTCAGACCGCTTCCCGAAAATGCGCCGCGATGTTAAAAAATTCACTGATCGTATGCACTCGTTGGCACGATGTTGGCGAATGGCGTTCGATAGAATTGATTCAGGGGAGTCACAGAGCGTGACTGA
>RFPC01000186.1 GCA_009926305.1 bacterium | reverse complement strand
TGTATCAATGGTAATTTTTGTTACGGCTTTATCGCTGCTTACTGACTCTTTAAGAGACGCGTTAGACCCAAAGCTCACTCATTGATATGGTTGAAACCTCTAGGTCTCCATTGCTCTCTGTTGATAGACTGACTATTGATTTTCGAAGTGCTTCGGGCAGAATAGTTCAGGCGGTTCGCGATGTATCGTTTCAGATTTTTTCGGAACAAACACTTGCTGTCGTCGGTGAATCCGGGAGCGGAAAGTCGGTTACCTCTTTGGCGATTATGGGGCTCCTTCCCAAGAGAGCCGTCCGAGTTCGAGATACCTCAGCCATTTTCTTTAAGGGGAATGACTTACTAAAACTCTCGCACTCGCACATGAGAGCCTTGCGTGGCCGAAAGATTTCTATGATTTTTCAAGATCCTATGAGTTCATTGAATCCCGTCTTTCCTGTGGGGTTTCAACTTTCTGAGATGTTGCGAGTTCATAAGGGAATGTCACGCAAGGTGGCCCATGAGAAAACATTAGATCTTCTCCATGAGGTGGGTATTGCTGAGCCGTTACGCCGAGTAAATGCCTATCCTCACGAGTTATCCGGAGGTCAGCAGCAGAGAGTCATGATAGCGATGGCTTTGTCCATGGAACCAGATCTGCTGATTGCAGATGAGCCTACTACCGCACTCGACGTTACCATTCAAAGGCAAATAGTTCAGCTTCTTCTAAGCCTTCAGGCGAAGCGCCGAATGGCCATGATCTTTATTACCCATGATCTCGCATTAGTAAGTGAGTTTGCGCATCATGCAGTGGTTATGCGCGCCGGCCGTGTGGTTGAGGCAGGAGAAGTCGTGGAGGTCTTTACTCGTCCCAAGAATACATATACGAAAGCATTGCTCATGTGCAGGCCTGGAGCGAATAAGCCAGGGCATCGACTGAAAGTCCTTGAGGATTTCATCTCGTTAAGAGACGTTAGCTCTCAAGAACACCGACCACAGTACAACGATAAATATCCAGCGAAGTTTGGAAAGGTTTTACTCGAGGTTCGCAATCTCAAGAAGGTTTTTGACCGACGGGTCCATTTATTTAAAACGGAAAAATTTATTGCGGTAAGAGATATTTCTTTCTCTATACGGCAGGGACAAACGCTGGGCATTGTTGGAGAGTCGGGTTCTGGAAAAACGACAACGGCTCTATGTATACTTCGCTTGATGAAGTTCAATTCGGGCCAAATTTTTTTTGATGGAATAGATCTTCTCAAGATGAGTAAAGACGAGATCTCGTCTTATAAGCGCAGGGTGCAGATTGTTTTTCAAAATCCTTTTGGGAGTTTAAATCCGAGGTTTACTGTGTGGCAAATATTAGAGGAACCAATGATTCTTCATGGCCTAGGTTCTTCAGACATAGAGAGGCGTAGTCGAGCGTGCACTCTGTTAGAGCAAGTCGGATTGCCTTCGGACTCTTTAAATCGTTATCCTCATGAATTTTCTGGGGGTCAGCGGCAACGCATTTCAATTGCCAGAGCCTTAGCGTTAACGCCGAGCCTTATCGTCTGTGACGAACCTGTCTCCTCACTCGATGTTTCAGTACAGGCGCAAATCTTAAACCTATTGAAAGATCTTCAGCAAGAATTAGGATTGAGTTATTTGTTTATTTCACACGACCTAGAAGTGGTTCGCCACATGTCGAATGAGCTCATCGTTATGAGAGATGGCGTCATCGTTGAGGAAGGTCCTGCTGAAGTCCTTTATAGTAGGCCTAGCCATTCCTACACAAAAGAGTTGCTCAATGCTTCTCCAAGGCTTAGCTCCTTTGTTGCGCAGTAGCTTCCTAATGCTAGTAAGTTTCTTAGAATGCTATCCGAACGTTATATACCGTGAGAGA
>RFPC01000185.1 GCA_009926305.1 bacterium | reverse complement strand
CGGATAAGAACGCATCTTTTACCGACTCGGGAGAATGGGCAATCCCCATGTGATAAGTACCGCCCCCCTGCTTCTTGTGCATCAGAGCTTTATGATTCTCAAATCCTAGGATGAAATCGGTAACTTCGCTGGATCGACCAGAGCGGTAAATGAAGAGGGGTAGGCAGAACTCTCTAGTGTCGGGGTCGAACTCTAGCATCGAGTCGTCGCTCAAGATTTCATTCTGAATCGTCTCCAGGGTGGTCTCTGACGCTGGCACGAGACACTCAAACCACTCGGGATACTTTAATCCTTTGGGGACGAATCGAGTACTCGAGTTGTACGGGCAGAACTTCTCATAGAGGTCGTGAAACGATGTGAGTTTAGAGTCTAAGTTCACCTTCAAGTAGTAGCCGTTAGACTCGAGGATGGAGATTACTTCATGGTATTTGCTAGACGGCCCTTTTGTAGATAGTTCGGAGTCTGACTTATTCTTACCTTTAGGCATAGGACTGAGAGAATCGAATTAAGGAGGATTTATAGTCTTTCCTGGACTCCTTTAACGCCTTCAACAGCCCGGGGTTGTGGTTCTCAGGATCGGTCTTTTTAATCTCTTCTAGCTCCTTGATCCTCTTCAACGCTTCGTTGTCATCTTGGACCATCTTAGCACACTTTTCCAGCTCTGCCTGCTCGGAAACCCCCGCGCAGTACTTTTTGTTCAGGCCTCTGTACCCGGGATACCTCGCCTCGACCCTTTCTCTTACCGCCCTCTCACTGAAGCTGATCACGTCGAATTCGGTGGGTGCGGGGATTTCGGGTAGGAACATGCCTAGGGATCGGAGGTAGCGTCTAGACCGCTCAAGGTGGTCGGGTCTGTTTGAGGGCTTCGTATCCGCTATAATAGATCGGAGTCTAGCTTCCTCGGCTTGAGTCCAGCCCCAGACAGGGTCTTCATCGTAGAGGTCGAAGAAACGCAGGGGGGTGCCGGGGAGAAGGTTGTCTCCCGCATCGCCTACTTCGACTTTGACTGTATAGGTCTCCCTAGCCGTCTTGATGTTAAGTTTTTCTTTCCTCAGATAGTAGTCACAGACCTCAGCTTCTGTGCGGATTCTTGGAAGCCAGGGGCCAGTATTACACCAGACGATATGGTGTTCGTCAGATACCAGGCCTTGCCAATCTCCATCTACGGTGGACAGCAAGACGTAACGGTCTAGAACCGGGTCAGTCCTTTGGATGCGGGCTATCTTACCCGCGATGTCATCTGCCTCGTAGTATTTTTTGTCGAAAAAGTAAAAAGTAGAGCCGGGGGACTTTAAGTACTTGTAACCCTCTTCGAGGACGATGGGGAAGAGGGACGGTTTGGCCGGCCTTCCACCTTTATACTCCGGCATTCCGAGCTTATGTGCCTCTAAGCTGCGCCAATATCCCTTGATATCTTCTTCCTCGAAAACTCCCTTGTTGTCGTCAACAACGATAGCTGTGAAGTCATGGGGTGGAAGGCTATCAATACCTCTATTGAGTTTATAAGCCCACAGCGCTCTGAGGATCTTCCTCAGTGCTTCCTCATCATCACCCACAATATCCTGAGCTGATTCGGCGAAGTTATTAATGCTGTGAGCGTAGACCTTGTAGTCTATGACAACGAGGGGGAAATTCTCCTCCTTGTCTAGGGTCTCTTGTAGCCAGCTTTCCTTGAGTGTTTCTAGAGCCATAGGTTTTAACTTATGGCCTTATTATACCAGACTCCGAAGAACTTTGCACTCAAGACGCGTTGTGCGCGGACAAACTTACGCAGGGGGTAGTTGGTTACCATAGCCCACTCAAGGAGTGGCTTAATCTGCATCTCGGAGAGGGGGAGATCAAGGCTGACGTCTTTACCCGAGACGAAGAACTTTTCACCATCACGAGCG
>RFPC01000184.1 GCA_009926305.1 bacterium | reverse complement strand
GAATCCGAGCGGAGCACTTACTGTAGAAGCCGATGTTGCCGGAACAGTGCAGGTTCAGAACGGCGTGACATACAGAGAACGCGCAAGACTTGTATATTCCTCTACAAATGTCACAACCGGAGCATGGACTCAGCTTCTAGCATCGGTTGGTGCTACCGCAATCAAAGAAATTGAGATTTTTGATAATTCGGGAGAGACTTTGGAGCTTGGGTTGGGTGCAGCTGGCTCAGAAACCTCATCTTCTTTCATAATTCCTGGTGGAAATGGGCGAATCCCGTTGCAAATCCCCGCAGGAACACGTCTTTCGATTAAAGCAGTATCAGCAACCGCAAATTCTGGTGAACTCATTATAAACATGTACGGTTAATCCGTACACTTCCTTGAAAGGGGATGCCGACGGAACAAATTGGACATCGCAAAGTGGATATTGGTCGTAAAAAGGCTTGACAGACCAGCCAGAATATGATACAATACTTCAGGAGGTCTGCAATGGGGAAAGTACTCAATTTCAGGCTGAAGAAGCAGCAGAAGATATCTGAAGACCGGGTCGCTGAGCGGGTTAAAGCGGCATTTGAAGAAGCTAGAAAGCATGGAGCAGGTTTAAGTGCTGAAGATTACAGAGGGTTTGTTATGCTATTGCTTGCAGATATGATAGTATACGTCATAAAAAGCGGATGGTACACAGACCCAGCAGAAGCTATTAAAAAAGGTGTAGATATTCTAGCAAAGAGGTTCGGATAATGGATTTTTCTAAGCTTTTCATAGGTATAGCGGACTCTCCCGAGCTTGCTTTAACGGCATTCGTCATCGGGATGATGTTCCTAGGCATACATAAGCTTGTGAAAAGTTTATTTAAATTCTTCGGAGGCCACTTAGAAAGTATTGATAATAACTTCAAAGCTGTCTCAGCTGACTTGACAGGACTGAGAATAGAGATTACAAAGATAGGTGAGAAACTGGAAGCTCAAAGCGAGCTAATTGACCATAAAATTGAAAACCTCGACAGACGTGTTGAGAAACTAGAAAGGAAAGATTCATGAAGAATAGACAGGAAGCACTCTCTAAACTAGCAGAAGGGCTCGATCAAATCATCGCTGACCATGCTGAACGTCTCGCTCAACAAAAAGCAGAAATGCCTGAAGAAGGTATGGAAGACGAAGAGGGCATGGAAGAGGGCGAAGAAGAAGGCATGGATATGTCTGCAGGTGGTGCGGGTGTGACCCCTATGCCCGAACCAGGAGACGAAGGCGAGCCAATGGCTGAAGAAGGCGAGATGCCTGGAAGGTGAAGAGATGCCAGAAGGCGAAGAGGACGATGAAATGGCTAAAGTTAAGCAAGAGCTCGCAGATCGCCTTAAATCACAGCCAAAAGCAATTCGCCGATAATAAGGGGAAGGCCCCATGCTCTCAGTAACTGAATTAATCGCTGACGTGAAAGACCGCGCATCAGTTCCGGCTGATGACGAGCGGATAACCAACGCACTTGTTACAAAACTACTTAATCAATGCCTTGACGAATATATATACCCTACTCTTCTGAAGATTTCGGAAGAATTTAATGTTGTAAAAACCCTAGTACCACTGACAACTACCGCAGGTACTCCCGCATTCCCTAATAGCCTCGTCCCTCTTCCTAAGCGAGCATATGGACGAGTTCTACGTGAGATAAAATATTTTGATAATTCCGAAAATTTATACAACATTCCATATGTCTCTCTCGAGGACGAAGATAAATTCATGGCTGGCTCCAGTTACTCAGCCTCACCTTTCGGTTTTCACTTTGTAGGCGATGCGGTTAAGTTGGTTGG
The DNA here is from genome assembly GCA_009926305.1 of bacterium. NCBI lineage: Bacteria > bacterium. The sequence continues at coordinate 142 of RFPC01000184.1, read as the reverse complement.
TATTGACGTAGCTAAGCTCACTGGAAAACTCGTACTGCATTATATCATCGAACCAAACACGTTAGAGCAAGCGACCACCCTTTACGCTCCAATTTACAACATCGACTATGTTGGAAGCGAGATAAGGTTTTGGAGAGATAAT
>RFPC01000183.1 GCA_009926305.1 bacterium | reverse complement strand
TGTTGGTAATGGAGAAGGAGAGAGTGTCGCCGTCGAGATCGGAGGCGGCAACGATACCGATGGTGGTAGCGGCAGGTGTATTTTCGTCGTAGGAGAAGGTATAGACACCATCAACGAAGGAACCCGGGAAGTTGGGGTCTTCTTTAAAGATAGGAGCGCTATTCTGGTTGTCTACCCTAATCTTAAAGATGTTATTCCCGAGATCTATTGATTGGGTTGTTTCGTCGCCATCGGCATCTCTGACTGCTTTTGTTGCTAGAAAGTAGCCTTGTGGCGTTGTAATGCTTAGAGTTTCTTCTTTTGCCGTTGAATATTGCCGCCATAGTGTTGGTAGATTACTTTGGTCGCTAAATGAAAACTCTAGAATGCCACCAGCATTGATTCCAATTCTAAAAACTTCTACTACTACTGTATTTTCGGTGGCAATTCCAGAAATCTCGCCGTTGTCGGTGGTTATCAAGGTAATGCTTGCACCTTTCTGAGTTGGCGAATTATCTTTACTCAGATAGAGACCTGAAGCAATATTCTCCTGCAAGAGGTTTATGCTAAATGACGAGATTCCTTCACCATCCCCCCCATAGCTTTCATATCCAAAGAGGTCTGTAGACTGAACTGAAGCAGCATAGACACCATTCCCACTAGGAGGGAGTTCTGAATCATCAAGAAGAAGGGAAATATCTGCTGTGCCCTCATGATTGCTGAGGATTGGGCCGTCGTCCCTGATCTGAAACTTTGCGAATCCGACTTCATTCCTGTTTGATGTCAGTAGATCCACATAGGAGGTTTTATTGTATCTATAATCGTCATCGTCATCGTCATCGTCATCGTCATCGTCATCGATGTCCTCTTCTGACGATTCTTCTGACGAACTATCAGAACTAATTCCCTCGTCACTGTAATCGCTGTGGTCAACCTCTGGCTGCTCCTCGTTGTCTCGGTGGTATTCCGTAGATTCATCAGATTCTGACTGATGGTAGTAACTCTCTTTTTCGCCTTCTTCGTACGCTACTAAATCTCCTCGTTCGTGACTACTTTCCGTGGAATCTGCAGATGACGAACTCACCTTGACCCTTGAGAGTCTTAGTGCGACATTGTTGCCATTTTCAAGTGCGGTCAGGTTTAGCGATTCCAGGTCATTGTGGTCCTCAAGGTTGCTGTGCCATATTGATCTTGTCTGGCTGAATGTGACTAGGCCAGTGTTGTCGGTGATTATGCGAAAATATTCAATTTCTTGCCCATTGATATTTGTGTAGCCAATGACCTCTCCAAGATTCGTGCCTGTCCCGTTTTTGAGAAGGATTTGCTGACCTTGTCCATACCCATCCTGGTCTTCAGCCGTTGTTTGTGTGTCGGCATTGTCGATTGCGTATACGCCTGCTCCTACCCCGTCGTGCGCGATTAGTGTCCCATCGTTTGCATTAATTGCACCAATCGAGATGGAGTACTTGTAGGTATCCTCGTCTTCATCGTTGTTTTCTGATGAATCGCCCTCGTCACCTGAGCTTGAATCTGAGCTTGAACCTAATTCTGATTCAGACTCGGAATCGTAATTGCTAAATAGGCTGCTAAAATCGGCTGACGTTTGTCCCGGTACTTCAGAGTCTGCATTCGCTTGGGGGCCTTCCGTCTCATCAATTGTGAGTTCTATTGGAACGGTTGGCAAGCTTTGATTGTTGTAACTATCTTCATGCTGAATTGTGCTATCGTCGCCTTCATTAAGATTTTCATCGGTTTCAGCGTCCTCGCCTAAGGCTTCCGCATCAAGTACTTGACCTAGCGAGTTGATGCCACGATTGAGCCATTCTATTTCGGTTTCGATATCGCCTGTTTTGATCTCTAGTATTGCGTCGCCGCCCAGCTTTTCTGTTCCTGTTAGGTCGTTGCTGGCAGCCACATCGGCTTTAGTAAATTCGGCCAGTCTCTGAACAAATGCTACGCCATTTTCGCTCGC
>RFPC01000182.1 GCA_009926305.1 bacterium | reverse complement strand
GACTGATCAGCACTGCTGATAGGTATAAAGAGGGGCGACAATCGCCGCCCCTTAAATGTAACTAACCTCAGCGCAATTGCAGATGCTTTGCAACAACGTAAGGCATCAATGTAACCTCCACGCCGTAGTCAAAGTCCTCAGACTCTGTAGGAAAAAATGTAACATACCATCCGCCAGTTCCTGTTATCGTAGGCATCTCACCGTTAAGTTCACATTTCACTGCATAATTGTAGGCGATTGTTCTAATGTATGCTGCCTTACTTTCCGCGTTAGGTGATCCATTGCGGTTGATCATCATCAATACGTTGACTGTATCTTCTAGTCCAGAGTATTCCCAACGGATGCGAATTTGCTTGGAAAGTGTAGCGGTCATGATGAAGTGTAGGGTGAAAGGTGAAAGAATAGGGGTGAGAATGTCACCCCTGAATGTAACTTACTTCGCCCAAGTTACGCGGATAAACTTATCGCCCTCTGCAACTCTAGCGATTCCAGTTGCAACTTCTTTATCCTTTTCTGCCTTAAGGTTAATCTCAAGAACCTTAATCGCGGGAGAATAGGTAACTTTATCGCGGGAGGTTAATGATACCAACCCCCACACTGTGCGCTCAGAGGTTACATCAGCGGCGATCATAATGCCCGCGATCTCATCACGTAGGCGCTTAACCTCCGCCTCCGCCTCCTTGGCAGCGGCGTCAGCGGTGGCAAGATGCCCCATAAGGGTCTCAAGCGTGTCCGAAACGATGGCGACGGGCAGATCGTAGGAGTTTGCCATGGGTCTGGGGCGGATCGGTTGAAAGGTCGTTTCCGATCCGTTGAAACAACATTAACCGACCGACCCCGATCCCACAAGGGGCAAACGGTATCGTAGGATACCAAAAAGCAGATCCGTTTGATCAGCGATGCTAATCAATCAATCCGCCAAACTGTAGCAACGGATACAGAACCACAGACCGACCCTACCTACGCTGGAGGGCGGGAGGAGAGGGAATCCCGCCAGAGTTTGTATAAAGAATTAGACAGGGATGAATGTAAAGAATAAACCACACCACTGACCGATAGTTTACATTCAACCCTGAGTAATTCTTTATACTCAGTGGTAAGTATAAAGAATAAAGAATTATTTCTTCTTTCTTTTATTCTTTGCTGCACCTTTCTTGGGCGTTAAAATGTTCTTAAACCTTTTATCGGGGCGTGATTTGCCACCTTTGTGAATCCAGCGTCCCATTATACAAACCTCGCAGGAGAACCACAAGACTGATAGAATGCAATCATTCTTTCTGCCTCTTCTCTTGTCGTGAAAGATTGCGTGCGCCATTCACAATTATTGTATGGCGTCTGATAAGTAATTGTGAAACCGATTGAATTGATTTGTTGTTGATTGTTCATTGTTTTGAATGTTCTTGTGTGTACTAGTCGAGATTTGAAGATTAACGGTCAAAAGTCTCAGGGAATTAGTCGAGAGGAGGAGATTGATCGAATCTCCTCCCAGAGTATAAAGAATCAGAGGAGATTCATTGCCCAAACATTATACTCACCCACATCAATTCGGTGCCCTTCCATACACTGATACTCTGCAGAAAAGGCATCGGAAAGATTCAAAAACTGGGCGCAGATTCTGGCATGAGTGTAAGGAACTGTACCATTGCTGGGATCCATGTAAGACTGGAGAACGGCAAGGTAGTCGAGAGCGTCAAGGTAGTCGGTGGGAGCGGTCATGGGTTCAGTGGTGTGAACTGATAGAAGTATAGGCGCAGTGTGGGGGGTGGTGGACCCCCCGTGGGCCAGTTCAGCGATTGGCACGACGGCGGAGAGCGTCGCCATAGGTGCAACCCTGGTCCAGGTAGAACCCTTCCAACACTGAATCAACGCCGCGCCAGTTGGAAGCGGTGTGGAAGCAGTCCACGCTGGCGTAGTGCAGTTGGGCATCGGTCATGTTCGCTGCCATCTCCTCCCAGCGGGTGAAATCGGCAGCGGTGGCG
>RFPC01000181.1 GCA_009926305.1 bacterium | reverse complement strand
CCTCAGCCTTCTCTTCTCGATACCATTGTCGACCTTGCTCCTCAGCTTCTTCTCTGTTGTTATCGATCCACTCGAGAAGATCGCGTAAGTCCTGAATTGAATCTTCGATACCATCGGGACGTTCAAATGAGAAGACCCAGTTTTCAGCCTTATAGTCTTCGATGGTCGCCTTGATGCCGTCAATACATCCGGACATCACATCATTGGGATCGAACTCATTGAATGCACATCCATTGAGATAAGATAGGACAGTTGGGAAACGAACTAGGAAAAGGTTTGCTAATGACATATTGTGGTGCTCCTTAAAAGCGATTGGGGTTGGTGCCTTTATTGTACCATAATATGAGCGCTTTTTGCATGCGCTTTACTCCACTTTTTATTCACTCTCCCCGGGGCCGGAAACTACTTTTCAATAAAACTCAACCCTTCCCTGCTGCCCAACATTCATAGCAGCTATTTGTACCCTTGAGTTTCCGACCCCCTGCAGACCTATATAAAGCTCACCCTATACGCGCGCGATAACAACGTCACACCTCATGCTCTACTATCACCTTCTCCCATCGCGAGATCCACTTCACAATCTCGTCAGCTATCTTGAACGAGTACTCGCGCAACACCCACCGATAATGCGGCTCCTTCATATACTCCGGACAATAGTCTCCCGCATACCAATCATCTATCACCCACCGTGCATAGATCTCCGGTGACCCATCAATCACCCTATCATACCCACCTGCCGCTCTCTCAGCGATGTCAGCTATCACGACAGCATCACTCATCCCTCTCTGCGACTGCCCCTTCTTCGGATCTGCCTTCCTCAAGACCGCCACCTTCCTCAACTCCATTGGCTCCCACACGACCCCTCCTCATCAGGGAAAGTGCTCACCTGCTCCCTTCCCGTCTCACTCACCAACCGCCATGACGACGCCACACCATTCTCTACACTCTGCCAAACATCAGGCCAATGCTCTGCCAAATGCCTGTCATTCTCCTCAATATTCTGCCGACACGCCTCAGCCGCGTCACGTATCGTACGCGCAGTGAGTGTACGCGCACGGCGCGAAGTAGTGTACGCCCCACCTCCGGGTGCAGCTATACAATCCATCAAGTATAAGTCATAAGTACGTTCCATGTTCATCCTCGTTCATCTATCATATATGTTTACAAGAGCTCTCACTGCAAGGGTTGGTGGAGGGGATACCGGTGGGAGAGCGATGCACCGAGCTCACCTGCGCGCGCACTCACGCACGGCGCGAAGTACCTCGCGCCCTAACGTTCCACGTCCGGTAAAACGATGTGACCAAAGCGCTCGATCATCGCCTGTATACCCACCTCTACTAAGTTCAACGCCATGCTATTCTCATTATCAAACTCTGCATTCCGCAAGACCAACTCCAAGAACGCGTCACATATCTTCTCATCCTCATCCACCGTCGACAAGAGCTCTTTCTCTTCCTCCTTCACCGTAGCGCGAAATGCTTGACACTCCTCTATGATGCGAGCGGCATGATCAGTGTAATGTGCAATTCGAATCCGTTGCGCGCCGCGTATATGTCCACGCATGACGCGAAGTGCATCGCGCTCTATCGGCGTACGGTAAGGCTCGTCATCTTTCTTGTTGTCGTCTGACATGGTTGTTGCTCCTTTGTTGCAAGCCTCACAAGTTCATCTTGTGTTACTCTACTATTATACCACACCTGCCGTGCTCTTTACACGCACACTTTAAAAGTTTTGCGGCATTTCCCCGGGGACGCCCTTCATTCAAGTCTCATTCCTCCGCGCGCAGCAGTACCCGAGCTCTTGCCAATCGACCTCCGACAGACCAAAAAGAGCTCGTTTTATGCCCGATTTGAGCTCGTCGATGATCTTTTGAGCGCTTTTTTGCTTGTAAAATGAGTCGTTTTGAGTGTAGAATTGATAAGAGTGCTGCCGTTCGCTCATATGTTCACCTCTTTTTTGGAAAAACTCACTCGAGATAGC
>RFPC01000180.1 GCA_009926305.1 bacterium | reverse complement strand
GGGCTCAGTGCGCACAAATCCACACTTTGAATAAGGGCATACCCACTTTGCTACACAGTTCTGAACATAAATCAATGGGTACTCGCTTCTGTTGCCAATCCAGATACAGCCCTCATCAATCGCCTGATGTGAATTAAATCTTGTGCGCACAAATGGAAAAAACGCTCCCTCTGCTGCGGCAAAGTTGTTGTAATCGAAATAAATCCCACCCCATGCACGCTGTTGAAGCTGAAAATATCTATCAGTAAACAGTCCAGCAATCTGAAACTCTTTCATCGCATTGCACTCAATATCCTCCTGGCTTTCATAAATATCCTTAATGCGCAGGGAATAACGCTTTTTATTCGTAAGAGCTTCTTTACAAAGCGCGAATCGTTTCTTCGTTTGCGCCTCTGTAAATAGCAGCGCCCCAGTCTCCGAATACTTGAAGTGCAATTTCTTCACTCGCCTTTGTGTCATACCTTTCGACTTCCGATAAAATTGGGCGCTTTGTTACTATAAAGCCTTTCAAGTATTGATGCAGGGTCCAGCAGTAATCTTTTTCGTCAAGCTCCCACAACCATTCAAGTATCTGAAATGAACGCAATCTACACCAATACCAATAGCTGCGAAATTTAACAGCATCTGCGGGAAGTGAAATCTGCGCAACATAGAAAGTTTCGGGGCACAGAAATTCTCCTGTGTCGGGCACCCCAATACGAGTAATGCAATAATTGTTCCACCACCTTTGCTTCAATTTGACATTCGCCTTCAATACTTGAAAATAATATCTGCGACGCATAACATACAAAGCATTTCGCTTCCATTCAAAAGATGCGTGCTTCCTGACAGCTTTCTGCTTAGGCAGAAACTCCTGCGGCGCAAGCTGAATGCGGTGCTTGAAAGCTTTTCTTGTAGCGCTAGCCACAAATCTGTTGGATGCGAGAAAGATGATACGTTAGAATCGCCACAAGCTTTTGAGGGCTCATGTCGTGTCTCGCTTCTTCTATGCCGTAATCGTGCCAGTCGGCGCGAGTGAGAAAATCTTCTCGGGTCGAATCCAGCAAGAAAACGCTAGCGAAGCAATTCAGAGACTTGAGGAGATGCACCCAGGAGCGACAGAAATCCACGTGCGCAAAGAAAAGACTCATGCAGTTTCCCGCATCTGACAAAGAGAAGCAGCTTGTGCATTTATTTGTGCGCAAGCTCAAGAAAAATCTCGAAGAAGCTGCGGAGTCCGCAAGAGAGCTTGAAGATCTGCTGCTTGACAATCATCTCGCAATTGACAAAAAATATAGAAAGGAACTCCTTGAAAGCATGATGGAAATAGATTCATTCGCCTGGAGATTAAATGTTCAAACTGCAAGAATGAATAATCGCAAAGAAAGAATTATTCCTGCGCCGTAGCAAAACTGCTGTTGATTTGCTGACTTGCATTGACGCCTGACACCTCTTACCTTACACTTAAGAGGTTCTATGCAAAAACCTTGTCATGACAAGGCCGGACAGGCTGCGATTCAAGCCGGGGGAGGTGGTCTTCGCCCGGTGGCACGGCAGCGACGAGTTCGAGATCGTCGAAGAAGTCGCCTGTAATTCTTTTCTGCCGCACTACAAATGTAGGATCTGGGGCGGAAGAAAATATGATTACTGGGTTTTTCCGCAAATTCATCTTTCGCGAACTGCGATTGAGGTTCTTATCAAAGAAGCAAATAGCAAACAACTCTCTCTCATCTGATCAACTCTTTCACTTTCAGAAAAAATGGCAACCTTTCTTTCTCGCCGTGAGGCACAGGAAAAGACACGTAAAGAAAAAGAGGATCGCAGAAAAAATAAACTGCGGCACAAGGATTTGCTTTGGGCAGCAAAACGCCGCTATCTCGACGATCAGGAATGGTACGAACTCTTTGTGCTAGATAGAACTTTTGGCAAATGGGGCGAAGAGCAAGCCGCATACGAATTTGGCAAGCTAGAAGAGCTGCGTGAATTTTTCAAGCGTCATTCAGTTGGCAGCAAGTGCCCACATCTAAACG
>RFPC01000179.1 GCA_009926305.1 bacterium | reverse complement strand
ACAATACTCATCATTGAACATCTCATGAAAGTTGTTCTCTCCCTGTCGAATCGAATTTTAGTCTTACATCACGGGGAACTCATTAGCCAAGGAAATCCCCTAGACGTCGTGAATGATCCTAAAGTTATTGAGGCCTACCTAGGATCAAAATTTACCGAGAAAAAACTATTCATTAAGGATAGTCTCCATGAGTAGTCGTTCCTTAATGAAAATTGAAAGCCTTGAGGCAGGTTATGGTGACGTGCAGATTCTCTGGGGAGTAAGCCTCGAAGTCTATTCGGGGGAGATCACTGCGGTCATAGGCTCTAACGGGGCAGGGAAAAGCACCCTCATGAGAACAATCTCCGGCCTAATTCCTAGTTCGGGTGGGACGATTACCTTTGAAGGGAAGACCATCTCAGGCCTAAATCCTAAAGCGGTGCTTGCAGAGGGAATTGCGCATGTCCCTGAAGGGAGGCGTCTCTTCAAAGGACTCTCTGTTGAGGACAATCTACTTATTGGCTCTTATACAAGAGAATCCAGCAAATCTGAAATTAAGCGTGATCTGGATTTCATTTATGGGATTTTTCCGAGACTCAAAGAGCGGCATCAGCAAGACGCTTCCACGCTTTCTGGAGGTGAGCAACAAATGTGCGCAATCGGACGTGGACTTATGTCTAAGCCGAAGTTGCTCATCATCGACGAGTTATCTCTTGGACTCGCCCCCAAGGCAGTCGATCAGTTGGTAGAGGCTCTTTGCCAGTTGAATCGAGATGGCCTGACAATATTGCTCGTTGAACAAGATGTATTTACCGCGCTCGAAATATCAAAACGATCCTACGTTATTGAAAGTGGGAAAGTTGCCATTTCTGGTTTAAGTATTGATCTTCATGACAACCCAAAAATTCAAGAGGCCTACTTAGGTATGTAATTACCAGTCTTTAGAGAAACTGCTTTCAGGTTTTGTTTAAGTTCTTGTCTAACATCCTGAAACTTTTGAACGGCAAAATCAAGAGTGACTGGTTTGAATGTAATTTTTGTTCCCGGACCTAACTGCGCTAGCACAGATCGTTCGGCGCCTATGACCTCTAAAATTCTGGGGTAACCCCCTGTGGTTTGATGTTCTACTCCCAGAATGATCGGATGACCTGATGGTGGAAGTTGCACAGTTCCAAATCGAACAGGCTCACTCTTAATATTTCGCATTCCTGATGTTGGCAGAGCTTCCCCCTCTAATAACAATCCCTGCCGATTACTTCTTGAACTCACAGTCCACACAGACTCAAATACCCTCCCCTGAACGCTTTTGGAGAGCATATTGAAGTGTCTTCCTGGAAGAACGGAGACCTCAATAACCTGGCTATTTTTCCTCAAATCGCCGTCTGGCACGAACCAAGGCGGAAAAACAAGCTCTTGGGGATAAGCAGAAAGAAGTTCATCAATGTTCTGGGAGGTGCCAGCTAAAGAACTTTTTTCAAAGGTCTTATGAAACAAAGTGACTAGGTCATACTCCACCGAACCCAGCGACAGATGACTGTCTTTTTCGATCTTTAAAGGAACGAGGTTCGCAGCAATATGAGCACTCTGACTACCTAAAACCTTCCTTGAGTAAATTCCACCTGCAATAGCCATCCACGTCCGAAATCCGCCTAGGACAGAGCCAAACCTTATTACAGTTCCCTTTTTTATAAACACAGGTCTCCGAGACGGGAATAACAACATTTGATTTTTATCCTTACCACTATGAATAGTGATCGGCGCGCCACAGAGGCAAATACAAGAGGCAATTCCAAATTTTAGAGTTGGGCCGACAGCAGTAATTTCGAGACCGGCCATGTCTTGTGAATTACCAACAATATGATTCGCGAGTCTTAAACAATTGGGGTCGTTTGCCCCCCCCCTTGAAATGCCTGAAGCCCAGTGACCGTCACGACCGAGGTCTTGAACGGTAGTGAGGACCCCGGCGCCAATTACTTCGAGCGCTGCTTCCACAATAGGGTAAATTCTTTCTCGGAAATTCGTCTGAACTCC
>RFPC01000178.1 GCA_009926305.1 bacterium | reverse complement strand
GAGTGCTCATAGGGAAGCAGTACGTTCTCATGGAGATGCTCACCGAAGATTAATGCACGTTTCGCGTCAAACGAAGGACAAAGACAACCCCCTCTTAACTGCCCACCGAAGCGAGGAAACTACTGATCAGTGGATCATCTAGCTTCGTAAAAATGCTTAGCGTGTCCGCAGTACACTCTGCGACATCAGTATATGAGTACGAGGCGAAGATCCCAAGCACCCTCCAAGAGTCATCTGCAGTCCTCGCAATAAGAGGTCCACCCCAGTCATCTGTACACAGTGAGGAACCAAATGGAGTCCTCTTCGTCACGAGCTCGGACTCTTCAAAGTCATGCTCCTCTTGAATGGTAGCGAATCCAGCGCGGAGCAAGTAATCAGACTCCGTTTGATCTTCCTCCGTTATTCCGAGACCACCTTGGATATATAATGGAAGCTTTGGATGCAACTCTCCGGTTATCTTTGCTATTGGCTGTGTAGTGCTGACGGCAAACTTTACAATAGCAATATCGTAATAACTTCGTACCACTAGCCCCCCTTCTACCAGTTGCTGAAAATTTGGGTGAAGAGTAATGTTACTAGCGAGTACAAACATATCCGCAAATTGTGCGCTCACTTGATCGAACGCAGAGATTCCTCCTAGACAGCTTGCCGGTATTATCACCGAAGTATTGCTGTCATCTTTTTGAATAATGGTACCCAAGCATCTTATGCTTGGCTCTTCTTCTGGCTGCAAAAGCACCGTTATGAAAGGAGTATTTTCCTGAGCACACAAGCCATTGCCATTGATGATCCTGGGGGAAAATAGAGTTGAAGCAGTCCCCATCTGAGTGTCCTCAAGTGCACCACATGGAGTCCGGATCATGTCGTCTCTGCAATCCTTGATCCCTCGCCGTGCTGCTCGATGATCTCTGATAGCTGCACGCAAGGCTCTTTTTCTCGCCCTCGATGCACCAGACAACTTTGCACGCTTCTTGCCAATCTTTCGAGAAAGCCGCTTTAACTCGCGTGATATATTACTTACCTCTATCTGAGCAGCTCTCCCCTTTCTAATAAGAGATGTCTCGGCCTCACAGTAATATCTCAGATTTGGATTATTAGGAGATGCATTTAACGCCGCTACTGATTGAGCTTGAGCAGTAAATGTCCAGAAAAATGTTAAGTACAAAATCGCAACGAAGAGATATGAGACCTCCTGTAACGAACCGAACTGGCTACGAAATGTATTTTTCACAAGCATGTATCGTGCCTCCTATTACGACCTACGGAGACTCGTCAGGAGTATAGAAGCCCTTTAGGAAACTCGGCACTAAATTTTCCAGCTTGTTTTTCATCTATTTTTTTGATGCCTTCTGAATAGTAAGCATCCTTCAGATCACCATAGGGCCTATCCAACATAAAACTAGGCATAGGAGTCATTTTTCCTAGCACTGCACAAAGCAAATCCTTAAGACCAGAGAAGGTAATACTTGGATCTAGAGCCTCCTTTCTATTATACCGACTCCGCTCCTTACACCTAGAATCGAATCATAACAACATTACTTAAGAAAGGCTCTGCGTAGTCATTGCTCGGGCTCTGCACTTTACTTCGTATGATCAGAGCTCTTCGAGCGCCTCTTCCTTCTCCGTACTGTTGGTTTCACTCACAGCGAGTTTCCCTTTTCGTCACATTCAAGGATGGTTTTTTGGTTGGGCCAGAAAATACTCATCGCGTAAATTACTCAGCGTTTCTTCTGAACCGCTTTCTTTACCGTACTGACTCTGTGCCGTTAATCAAATTTAAGTTATTGAGAGCGACAGGCTTCCCAAGTGCTCAAATAAATTAGACTTGAGTGAAAAACGAGCGAATTATCTCAAGGCGTCTAAGCGGTAAATGCCCCCGCTCACTTGAATTATTCCGTGCCTACTATCTTACGCATGGGGTACTGCTTTGCAGGCGCTTCGCAGACTATATTTTCTCTCTCTCACCGGGTTACTGAATGCACCTGATTAGTAAGTGCCTGACTACTAGTAGGAACGAATA
>RFPC01000177.1 GCA_009926305.1 bacterium | reverse complement strand
TCCCGAAAGCCCAATCAACTCATCCGCGGTTTTCCCTACGGACGCAGCCGAGAGTATTCGGATTGAATCAGGTATAACGTCGGGTCCAATGGCTGAGACAGCCTCTCTGGTACGCGAGTTCACAATTGCCCATCTCCCCGGACCTGCATAGCCCGGGGAGTAAAGACGACTCTGAAAAACAATCAGATCAGGGTTCGACCAATACTTGCCTGCTGGCCGAACTTCACCGCCTGGATAGGCTTCAGATGTTAGAGGCACTGTCTGACTTATAGGGGTCATAAGCTGTGAGTCCATAAGGCTTGTAGCGAGAGTTTAGCGCTTCTTTTCTGTCGAAAATGAGGGTCATGTTCAAGCGGTAAGTATCTGCACCAGATGCCACAAAATTCATGGTGTCACTAGCATGAAAAGTTTTTGAATCGAATACAACGGCTCGATTAAAAGCGTAATCGACCCTTTCGGTTCCTCCTTTTGTACGTTCTGAAACGTACTTCTCTGACCAATCCACTACATTGAACTCATGAATAAGCATTTCTGGATCTCGTTTCACATCAAAAAAAACCATCCCTCCTGTAGACGGCTCCAGATTGAACTGATTTGGGGTCAGCCAAATATTTACTGTTACTTCTCCATTATCTGAGTGCGTTTCTAACCCCGCATTTCGCTGATGAAGAAAAGCCCAATGATTTACTAACTCAAGCCCCTCTACAACTGAACCGAGGTGTGTTTTCAATTCCCGACCAAGCTCCTGGATAGCCTCTATTTTGGGATTGCGATTATAAAGCTCTTTTGACGTCCAGTTCTTGTATTGCCATGACTTATCGTCGAGGACAGCTCTTCGCACCTCTTCAGCCCTCGAGGGGTTAAAGAAATCATCAATTACTGCAAAATTGTAAGGAGCTGTCTTCTGAAAGTCCTCTCTGACTTTGCTCCAATCGTGATTGCCTAAAATACTCTCACTATTCTTAGATGACATAAACTTCACTCCTCAGTTAGCAAATCCTATTCTGAAAGGGCTGCCCTTTCTGACAGCCCTCACTGTCAAATGTTTAGTACTACCGAGTGTTACTCTGGAGAAGCGCCCTGCGCATCTCTGGTAGCTCTTCGACGAGCTCGGTACCTCGCGGCATGATAAAGCTAATTGATTCATCATCAAAGTAAGAGGCGGGTTGCTCAATCTTGAACTGTTCCAGGTCATTGAGTTCCATGAAGTAAGATGTTCGTCCGTGGGAGTATTTTATAAGAACACTTGGCTCCACCTCAGGATTTCTCAAGTACGGTGGCACTTCATCGAAGATCTCTCCATCGGGAATGACGAATGTAACTGTTCCATCATCCATTCTCGCCAAAGTATCCGCAGACGCCTCGTATGGAGCAAGTTCGTCAGCCTTCATGTAGTAAGCGCAACCTCTCTGTGGGTCTTGAACTAAAACGTTCGGAAGAGTGTGGAATTCTCTCCTAAACTCATTGGCTTTATCGATTACAAGCTGATCCCAGCTCGAAATCTCTTCCATAGAAACCTCTGGCTCAAGAACAGCTGTGTTTCCTCCGAAGTCCATGCCTTTTGAAGTCATCTGTATTCTCCTTCTCAATAAGATAATAGATGTAAAGAACAAAACAACGAACAATGATCAGCTGATTTATTCTTTGAACTTGCTCCGGTATAGCACATGGCGGTAAGGTTCCCAAGAAGAATATAAGAGGCTGAGGTACGAATTAGTTCGAATTAGAATATGGTGAGTGGATGGAACAGTACGATAAATTTGCTCGGTTTTATGATTCAATTATGGGAGACCGAGTAAAAGCAGCGACTTATTTGCATAAGCTGATTCGGGAAAACTCCATCAGACCCGCTTCCCTTCTTGAACTGGGTTGTGGCACAGGAAGCATTCTTAGCTACTTCTCTAGAGATTTTAAGGTCTTTGGAATTGAACTTTCACCGGAGATGCTTAAAGTAGCTAAAAGGAAAGTTCCTACCGCTGATTTGCAGTTGGGGGATATCTCAAGATTTCAATTGAATCAGAAATTCGATGTTATCTTGT